>JAKIUJ010000068.1 GCA_021647625.1 Desulfobacula sp. | reverse complement strand
AATAAGATCAACGGAATTGAACCGCAGACCTCAGCAGAATTGGTTCGATATGCTGCCCGAGAAATATCCCCGATAATTGAAGGCCTTGGTGGAACAAAAGAATCACCGCTACCAGGGTTCCGGGTAAGATGCAAGTGCCACAATCATTGCCGATGTTTATCGAGGTCGGTGGACAATTGAAACTGCCTTTCAATATTTGGCTGAGTATTTTAATTCTGAAATCAATACCCTTGGCTACCCGCGTGCTGCATTATTCGGGTTTTGTGTTTCCCTGGTAGCTTATATGGTTCTTGCAACAGTAAGAGGTGCTCTCGCCAGCGTGCATGGTGCTGATAAAATAGAAAACGAGGTCTCCGGGTACTATATTGCAGATGAAATTTCAGCGACATACAGAGGCATGATGATTGCTTTGCCCGAAGATGAATGGCAGCATTTTCGGTCGCTTTCGGTTGAAGAATATTTGAATTTCATCCAAGATCTCGCAAAACTTGTTAGACTGTCAGCATATCGAAAACATAAACGAGGGCCCAAAAAGCCGGTGCCAAAGCAGAAGCACATAAAACAGTCACCTCATGTTTCTACTGCCAGGGTTATTGATAAGAGAAAAAAACGAAAACAAGTACAACCTTGAAAGGGCTGGTATCATTGACTTAAAAAAAACGTGCGTCAGCGGTGGTTGCCCAGCACGACTGACGTATGTAAACCTGGCATGAATTTTAATTTTCTAATTTTCAGTTACCTTAATGCATTTGGTACAAATGTTTTACGCAAGCGTATGCAAAACGATAATTTCATTTGCGTTTACCTTCAAACCGTAACTACCTGAAATCATAAATATGGAAAAGTTACGGGCGTTAGCCCTATGTAAGTGCCGGAGTCATTTCAATTATCTCTTGCATTTTATATAAAACTCCTATATTATTACGCTTTTTAATTTCAAGTCTGGTTACCCCAGCCTTTTTACCTTTGAGGAAACATATGTCCCAGCATAACCCAGCCAACGTCAGGTTTGACGAAATGGACCTGAACCCATCAGTTATATCAGCACTACAAACAGTCGGCTACGAGACACCGACACCTATCCAGTCCAGTACCATACCCCATCTTATCCAGGGCAGGGATTTAATCGGCCAGGCCAGAACCGGTACCGGAAAAACAGCGGCGTTTGCACTCCCACTTCTATCCAGGCTCGATCTTAAAAATAAACGGCCCCAGATTCTGGTGCTCACACCGACCCGTGAACTGGCCATTCAGGTGGCAGACTCATTCAAGACTTATGGGAAACACATGAAAGGCTTAAATGTTTTGCCGATATATGGCGGGCAAAGCTATGGTGTACAACTGAATCAACTAAAAAGAGGTGTTCATGTTGTGGTTGGCACCCCGGGTCGCCTTATGGACCACATGCGCCGAAAAACAGTGACATTTGCAGATCTTTTCTGCCTGGTACTTGATGAAGCGGATGAGATGCTGCACATGGGATTTATTGAAGATGTAGAATGGATACTTAACAAAATCCCGAAAGATGCTCAAACTGCTCTTTTTTCTGCCACAATGCCAAACCCCATCAAAAAAATTGCCCAAAAATATTTACAAAACCCAGAAGAGATCATGCTAAAGTCAGAAAATTCAGAACTGGGGACCATTCTACAAAAGTATTGGACCGTTAAGGGAACAAAAAAATCCCTTGCCCTGATTCGGATACTCGAAGCACGAAATTTTGAAGGCGTGATTGTTTTTGTAAAAACAAGATCCGCCACACTTGATGTGGCAAAATCTCTTGAAAATAAAGGTTTTAAGGTAGAGGCTTTAAATGGAGACATGGCCCAGGCAGCAAGGGAAAGAACCGTTAATCGATTGAAAAAAGGTCATATTGATATCCTGGTGGCAACCGATGTGGCTGCCCGTGGTCTTGATGTTGATCGAATTTCCCATGTCATCAACTATGATATGCCACCGAAAGCCGAGCCTTATATTCACAGAATCGGCAGAACCGGGCGTGCCGGCCGAACGGGTGAAGCCATACTTTTCATAGGCCGAAATGAACGATGGATGCTTAAAAATCTGGAACGGGCAACCAAACAGAAAATTCAGGAAATCTATCTGCCATCCAATAAAGATATCAATAAAAAGCGAAAAACCGACTTTAAAGATGCCATTACTAAAACTCTTGAATCAGAAGATTTGAATATTTTTTCCGAACTTATTGAAACCTATTCCCAGGAGAATGACATTCCTTTAAATCAGGTTGCGGCAGCCCTTGCAAAACTGGCCCATGGTGAATCCCCCTTCCTTTTGACAACGGATAAAACCCAACATAAAATCCAGGCCCGTCCAGCTAAAAACGATTGCGATCACCGCCCAACTCAAAAACTACAAAACACCGTGCCCAAATCAAAGGCAAGAAAACCAGCCATGGCTCGCACGCATGTAAAACCTAATCTTGCCCCCATAAAAGACGGCATGGAACGCTATCGTATTGAAGTCGGACACAAGCATGGACTTCGCGCAAGGGATGTTGTCGGTGCGATTTCAAATGAGGCCGGAATTGAAGGCAAGTATATTGGCCACATTAAAATCAATCAGGACTTCTCGCATGTTGATCTCCCGTTTGGCATGCCGGAAAACACGTTTCATCTATTGAAAAGTACCTGGGTTAAATCCCAAAAAATGTCCATTTCAAAGTGTGCGTAGAGGATTACCCTCCACCTGATTCTTTAATAAAAAACATTTACGCAATAGCAGGGTGATATATCCTGCTATTGCGGTTATAGTTATGTAAACCGTGTAGTTTTCCTTTTATTCTTTCCAATCAAACTCTGTTTTGCTATCTTAATATTGATTGTTCTTTTTGCTATCAGTTTAAGGAGAATGAATGAGTGGCAAGCCAGCGATGACATCTTCGGGCAGCAGGAATGCCGATAAGACAACTCAAGTATTATTTGAAATATCAAATGCTGCAAACAAAGCTGACAATCTTGATGATCTATACAGGGCCATCCACACAAGTCTTGGTAAAATTCTGAATGTAGATAATTTTTTTATTGCACTTTATAACGATGTCAAAGGTTCAATTACCTTTCCATATCATGTTGATGAAGTTGATGCATATTCTGGAGAGGTGTTTGGTATCAGCAAAAAACATTCTTTGACCAGAAAAGTTATCATGCAAGCAGAACCCTTACTGGTTGGTGAGAATGAATTATTAAAAACGGCAACCGAAAGTTCAGGGCGGATTATCGACACACCACCAAAAATATGGATGGGTGTTCCGCTCAAAATAAAGGACAAGACATTTGGCGCCCTTGTCCTTCAAAATTATCAATCAGCCCAAACCTATAAAAAAAATGATCTGGATATTTTAAATACCGTCTCAGGATTTGTAGCCCTATCCATTGAACGAAAACGAGCAGAAACAGCTCAAATAGAAAGTGAAAATACCGCCCGTACACTTTTTGAAATATCTAAAGCAATCAATACAACCGAGAATCTGAATCAACTTTTTGAGACCATCTATTCATCATTAAAACGAACCATGGATGTTACCAATTTTTACATTGCACTATATGAAAAAGAGACCAAAAAAATTACATTCCCCTTTCACGTTGATGAATGTGATGACCTGTCTGAATGGAACATTTCGTATTTGAAAACCGAGTCTTTAACCAATGAGGTTTTCGTAGCGCTAAAGCCTGTATTGCTGAAACAAAAAGACCTGCGAATTCGAGAAAAACAAAACCGTATTGTGGGGACAACACCATTAATCTGGCTCGGCATTCCATTGCTGGTCAGGGGCGAAGTGAAGGGTATCATGGTCACACAGAGCTATTCAGATCCAGATCTTTATGGTCAGCGCGACGTAGATTTTTTAAATTCTGTTTCAGAACAGATTGCTATGGCCATTGAGCGAAAAACATCTGAAAACAATATCAAACAAAATGAAATCATCACCCGTACACTGTTTAGTATTTCCAATGCTGTAAATACCTCCCAAGACCTTTCGGCTTTATATAAGTCGATCCATATTTCATTAAGCAAAATTATCGATCTGACCAATTTTATCATAGGGCTTTATGATAAAAAAACAAATACCATCCATTTTGAATATTATGTTGACCAGTTTGATGATCTTCTCGGTCAATCACTGCCTCTGGGACGAGGATCCATTGGCCGGGATGTCATATTTTCCGGCAAGCCACTCTTTCTCAACGAAGAGGCCGTAGTTTCAAGAATGCAAAAAAACAAAGGGATTGGCACATGGCCCAAAATATGGATGGGAGTTCCTCTAAAAGTGGATGCCGAAGTTATCGGGTACATGGCTGCACAAAGTTATACAGACCCATACCTTTTTGACCAACGGGATGTGGATATTTTTTCTTCTGTTTCAGAACAGGTAGCCCTGGCCATTGACAGGAAGCGATCCACAGAAGAAGTAGCGCAAAATGAAATATTGACCCGCACGCTGTTTAAAATATCAAATGCCGTCAACACCACATTGAACCTGAATGATTTGTATCGTTCTATTCATCATTCTTTAGGGGATGTTATTGATGTTACCAATTTTGCCATCGGCATTTATGATCGTAAAAGAGATACCATTTCATATCCCTACTATATTGATGAGACAGGAGATGTGTACAGCGAAATTCAAAATGTCAGCACATCCGGTATCTTGGCATCCGAAGTCATCAATCTTGCCCAGCCATTTTTTATAACAAAAGACGAAATTAAAAAACGGGCAGAAAAAATGAACTTCGATTTGGTTGGGGGCTTAAGCGAACAATGGCTGGGTGTCCCTCTTAAAACTCAAAATGAAGTCATCGGCGTCATTGTTGTCCAAACCTATGAGAGTCAGAAACATTTTCAACAAAAAGATGCCGATCTTTTAATGGCAATTTCCGACCAGGTAGCCATTGCCATAGAGCGAAAACTTGCCGAAGAAAAAATCCTGCAAAATGAAATCCTGACCCAGACACTTTTCAGGATATCCAATGCTGTCAACACAACTGACAATTTAGAAGATCTATACCAAAGTATTTACAACTCCTTAAACAAACTGATCAAACTGCCCAACTTTTTTCTCGCTGTTGTAAATAAAGGGAAAAAGCGCCTGAGCTTCCCATTTTTTATAGATGAGCATGACACCAAGGAAGACATTACCAAAGGGCTTGAAAAATATGAAGAAAGCACCTCCAATACCAGCCGGATTATTCTTAGTAAAAAGCCCCTTTTTCTAACCAATGAGATGTTAAAGGCAAAACATAAACAAAAAAAAACGGTTGGAACAAATTCAAAAGTCTGGCTTGGTGTCCCTTTAATTGTAAGAGATGATGTCATTGGTGTGATGGTTGTTCAGCATTATTCAGATCCTGAATATTTTACAAAAAAAGATATTGAGCTTCTAACTGCTGTTTCTGAACAGGTGGCCATGGCCATTGAAAGAAAGCGATCACAAGAAAACATCAAACAAAGTGAACAGCTCACCACAACCCTTTTTAGCATATCCAACGCTGTTAATACAACAGACAGGCTTGCTGCTCTCTTTAATATTATCTATGATGCATTAAATGTCTTGATTGATCTGCCCAATTTCTTTATTTGCATCTATCAGAAAAAAACAAATTCGATGTTCTTCCCATTTTATATTGATGAATATGATTCTGAAGAAACCGTATCCTTTACCATTGAAGACATTGATAAAGAAGCGTCGATAACAACAGATGTGATCCGTAGCAAAAAGCCTATGTTCTTAACTGAAAATGCACTCATACAAAGAAAAAAAGAAAAAAAATTAGTGGGTAAACTACCCGTCATCTGGCTTGGGGTTCCTTTAATCATTCGGGATCAAGTTGTTGGTGTAATGGCAGCGCAACACTATACTGATCCTGAGTATTTTTCACCCAAAGATCTGGACCTTTTTATTGCCGTGTCAGATCAGGTCGCCCTTGCCATTGATCGGAGGCAGTCCCAGGGAATCATCATTGAACGTGAAAAACAAATCATAGAACTATCCCGACAAACTCAGGAACTCTCTCTTGTTGCCGCATCCATCATCTCAATGAAAGATGATAAAAGAATTTTCAGCCACATCAGCAAGGCTATTGTTGAAAATTCGGATTTTCAAAAATTGATCATATCTTATTTTACAGAGAAACCACCTTACAGGGAGATCTTAGGTTACGAAGGTATTGGACAACACGATATCGAAAAGACCAAAGACATAAGTGTGACAAAAACCCATTTTAATACCATATTCTGTGCCGGGAAAAGAATCGGAAATTCTGCCTGTTATCTTCCCCATACAAAAAACAACATTTTAAGCAAAGACCTTTTGTCCGTCTTTACAAGCAAAACGGCATCCCGCAATAACAGCGCCTGGCATCCCAACGACATGCTGTTTATTCCGATGAACGACTCTGATGGCAACATGATGGGGGTTATTTCAGTTGGCAATTCCAAATCCGGCAATATGCCCACCGATGAGACAGTTCGCCCTTTGGAAATCTTTTCCAGCCTTATTTCACAGATTATCATTGTTAGAAGGATTCAAAATGAATTAAAGGACCATAAAGAAAATCTTGAGAAAATTGTTGATGGCAGAACAAAAGAGTTGACCACGGAGATAGAAGAACGCATTGAAGTTGAGAAAATGCTCAAAAAGGCCAAGATCGATGCCGAGGCTGCAGCCCAGGCAAAAATAGAATTTTTAGCCAATATGAGTCATGAAATTCGAACCCCGATTAACGGCATAATGGGAATGGCTGAGATTGCCCTTGAAAAGAATCTGGATGATGACTTAAAACAAATTTTTAATACCATTGATTCGGAAGCAGATCAATTGCTTGGTATCATCAATGAAATTTTAGATTTTTCAAAAATTGAAGCAGGAAAGCTCTCCATAGAACAAATCCCCTTTGATTTGAGAATAACTTTTGAAAAGACATGTTCGTCTCTTGCCATGGGAATTGCCGATGAAGAGATTGAATTCATCTCTTTTCTTTCACCGGATGTTCCAACAAACCTTATTGGTGATCCAGGCCGGTTGCGGCAAATTCTTGTGAACCTGGCAAGCAATGCAATAAAATTCACCCATAAAGGGGAAATTTTCATTAAAGGAGAAATTATTTCAACACTGGGCAACACAATTGAGCTACGATTTCTTATCAAGGACACCGGGATCGGTATTGCGAAAGAAAAACAAAGCAGCATTTTTGAAAGCTTCAGCCAGGCAGATGGATCTACGACAAGAGAATATGGAGGGACTGGCCTGGGCACAACCATATCAAAGCAAATCGTAGAACTCATGGGAGGGAATATCGGCCTTGAAAGTGAAGTCGATAAAGGATCTGTATTCTGGTTTACTTCCAAATTTACGAGGCAAAAAGAGGATTTTAATAAACCGCCAGCCGCTCTTTTAGGGAATCTTGACTCATTAAAGGTCCTTATTGTAGACAACAATAAGACCAACCAATATGTATTTGAGGAGTATCTCAAATCTTTTGGCTGCATTCCGGTTGCTGTTGAATCTGGAGAGAAAGCGCTAATTTGCATCAAACAAGAACAAAACAAAGCCTTTGATGTCGTCATCACCAATTTAACACTGCCCGAAATGAATGGATTTGAGCTTGCCCAAAAGATTCGCACCGGCAAAGACTTTTCAAGACTCCCAATCATCATGCTGACCTCGACAGGAAAACTTGGGGATGGAAGCAAATGCCGTGATATCGGTATTAACGGATACCTGCCCAAACCTGTAAAAAAAGAAGAACTTAAAACTATCATTGCCACGGTTCTTGGTAAGATAAAAGATGAAAAAGAGATACAGGAAAAGCTTATTACCCGGCACACCATTGCAGAAGGGTTGGCCAAGAAAATAGACATCCTGCTTGTTGAGGACTATCCGACCAATCAAAAAATTGCTATGAAACACCTGACAAGTGTTGGATATAAGGTCATCCTTGCCGAAAATGGCAAAATAGCTGTCACTCAATTTAAGCAAAAACATTTTGACTTAATCCTCATGGATATCCAGATGCCTGAAATGGATGGATATGATGCCACACGGCATATTAGGGAATGCGAAGGCAAGCTTGCCGATTTACATATTGCGACAAATGGAGATAGAAATCTCAGGATGCCGCGAATTCCAATTATCGCCATGACCGCCCACGCCATTGAGGGCTATAAAGAGAAATGTCTGGCCGCCGGAATGGATGACTACATTACCAAGCCATTAAAAAAAATGACATTCCTTCAAATGGTTGAAAAATGGACACCCCAAAATCCGAAATGTAGAAAGCCACCTATAAAATCGAAAAAAAAAATACGCATCCGAAATAATAAAACCAATAAGCCCCCGTTTGACTATGACAAGGCTCTGGATGAATTTGAGGATGACAAAGAGTTCTTAAAAGAAGTTATTGATGAATTTTTAGAACATCTTTCAACCCAATTATCAAAAATTTCAATGGCAATTTCAAACAATGATCCTGATGCTGTGGAGAAAGAGGCCCATGCAATCAAAGGAGGTGCTGCCAACCTCACCGCTTACCCGCTATCAAACTCAGCACATGAATTAGAGCTTATCGGAAGATCAGGTGTTCTGGATCAAAGCCGGACAACCTTTGAAAATATGGCAGAAGAATTTGCCAAACTAAAAGAACATTTGCTCACTTTAGATTTTTAATCACTATGGCTTTCTTTAGGGCTTGAGGTGAACAAGCCCTTTAGACCATTAATCAGAAAGCTCCTTTTGCAGCCGAGCAGGAGACATCGTCCAGAATGGTGTACCGTCGGATGTCAACCGGATCTTAAAAGTTTTACCTTTGTTTTTAATCTTTGCTGCCATAATCACATCTATGCCGTTAATTTCTGTGAAATACCCACGCAATTTGATTTTATCCCCTTTTCGGACACCTATGTTTCCAGGTCTTTTATACCAGACCGGGCACACATGGACCAGGATTTCATCATCACCGTCCAGAACAACCATCGCAGTTGCAGGTGACATTCCCGGTAAAGGCACAACTTGTTTTATATCAACTACGATAACTTTAGCATCATCAACATCACCTGCATCATAAAGCTGGTTGTATGGATCATCGAGTCCCCATCCTCCCATATCTTTTTTTTCTACAGCACTGGCATTAATGACAGTTGAAATTAACAACGTGCACACGATCAACACCATCCATCGAGAAATATTAAGCATTTTTATCTATCTCCTCTTCATCTTTGCAAAATATAGGTTTCATTACGCCTGTCCATTATAACATAACAATTTGAGCCCCCAAAACGACCACATTCAACCGACCTGATTTTAAGAATATCATGATATTTCAATCATGCAAGTTAAAAAGGCTATCGAACAGGATTCGCTCATTTCCCTTACTTAAAAAATATAATTTGTCTCACAATATTATTTGTTGTAATCTACAATCACATCAGTATGCATTAAATTGTAATATTTTTTATTAAAAGGGGTTTATCATGAACATTAACTCACACCTTCTGGGTGACCTTCTAAAAAGCATGGGAATCATATCCGAAGCCCAACTTGTGGAAGCACTCCAGCTACAAGATGGCTTAGTCTCGGATCTTCAGCAATCCGAACCAGACATCAATCTGACGGAATTGATCACCAAGAGCCGTGAAAAAGACAGCGATGTCCCCATGCTTGGACAAGTCTTGCTTGAAAAAGGATTTATTACAAAAGATCTGCTTGCGCCGGTTCTTGCCATGCAGAGCAGACAAATGAAAGAGTTGCGCCTCTTGAGCAGTGAAAAACTCGCCCTTGTTCTCCAGATAGGTTTTATTATTAATTCAACTGTCGATCTGGTGGATGTTTTATCCCTGATTATGAAATATGCAAACATTGTAACAGATGCCAAAGCAAGCACACTGATGCTTATAGACGATAAAACCCAAGAACTGGTATTCAGCATTCCAACAGGGCCCAATGCGGACGAACTAAAAGACATCAGGATTCCACCAGGAGATGGTGTGGCAGGCTGGGTGGCAGAAAATCAACAGCATGTCCTGATAAAAGATGCCAAAAAAGATGCTCGGTTTTATCAAAAAATTGATGATATAACAGGTGTTGAAACACAGTCATTGCTCTGCGTACCCATGAGATCCAAACGAAAACTGATTGGTGTGCTCGAAGTGATCAATAAAACAGACGAGGGTGAATTTACCGAAGACGATGCATTGCTGTTAAACCTCTTTTCCCACCAAGCTGCAATAGCCATCGAAAATGTGATTCTTTTTAATTCTATCCAGAAGCAAAATGAATAAGACTTACCAGTCTATGGGGAAATAATCCTTTAGAAATTTCCCGCACCGGTGTTTCCCTGTTATTATCCCATGGAAAAACGGATCACAGATTCTGGCTGCCCCGTCAACAATGTCCAAAGGAGGCTGAAAATCATGGCAGTCCTGCTTTTTTTTGGCAAGAATGGCAGGATCTTCATCCGTCACCCAACCTGTATCCACAGCATTCATAAAAATTCCATATTTGGCCAGATCACTTGCTGCAGTATGGGTTAGCATGTTCAAAGATGCCTTGGCCATATTAGTATGGGGATGGCGACTGCCCTTTTTAAACCTTAAAAATTTACCTTCCATGGCTGAAACATTAACAATATGTTTTTGTCCGGTAAATCCAAGCTTCATTAACTCTGTCAGCCTGTTACACAAAACAAATGGGGCAACGGAATTAACCAGCTGTATTTCCAACATTTCAGATGTCCGGATCTCTCCCAGTCTAAGCCGCCATGAGTTGGTCTTTCGAAGATCCATCTGCTGCAGGTCAGCGTCCAGTTTGCCTGCCGGAAAAACTTTTGGCACATCAAGGGTATGATCATAGGAATAAGGCACCTGGGATAATTGGGCAGACATTCGCAGCCCGACACCGGGTGCTGTACCATTCCAGGTCACAGGCAAGGCCTTTTCCTTGCCGACATTGGAGGCCTGCCCGTATTCCAATTGGGAAATACAAGTCTGGTGCTGGCCCAGCAAAGTTTGTACATCCATGGGCAATATATTGATCTTCTTTATCTCATTTTCCATCAGATGGGCATAAAACCCGGGTGGACGTCGAACAGTCTGGGCTGCATTGTTAATAAGAATATCCAAACGATGATATGTCTCTTTGATATAATCCGTAAACAGTTCCACACTTGGGGTATGACGAAGGTCCAGCCCATAGACTTGAAGCCTGTGACCCCATTGAGAAAAATCTGCTTCCTTGGAAAACCGTAATGCCGAATCTTTGGGAAACCGGGTGGTTGCTATCACTTTTGCCCCGGCCCTGAGCATCATCAAGGTGGCCTGGTAACCGATTTTCAGACGCGAGCCCGTGATCAATGCCACCTGCCCTTTCAGGGAAGCTGTCTGAAATCGTTTTTGATAATTAAATTGGGCACACTTGGGGCACATGGCATCATAGAAATGGTGAACCTGAACAAACTCGCCCTTACATACATAACAATTCCGGGGTGTTTCAAGCATTTCTTTAATATCTTCAGGTTCAAGGGATTCATCACCATATGAAATCTGATGCGGAGCTGTAAAGACATCAGCCTCCCGGGCTTTGCGAATCCCTGTGGATGCTCTTAACCGCCGCTCTTTTTCCACAATGGCCAGCCGTTTTTGCCGCCTTTTGTCTTTATTGCGCTTTTTAATCTCTTTTTTATCAGGCCGGGATATTTTTCCGGCTGCCGTGATCAATGCAATCCTTTCTGCATCAGTCAATTGTGATAGAAGTGCGGATTGGTCCACTATTTTTTCTAAAATCGGGATACAACCGAGTATCGCTTTCAAGATATCTTGTTTGTCATCATTTTCAATATTATTTTTAATGCTGTTCACTATTTTGCTATCCTAATATTCGGCCAGGAATTTTTTTTTATCCCCCCGACTTTTTCGCTTTGTACCCAAGGGTATTTAATTCATTAACCAAAAAGTCCCGGTGATCGCCCTGGATTTCGATCACTCCATTTTTTACGGTTCCGCCAGTACCACATTTTTGTTTTAATTTTTTAGCAAGGTCTTTTAATTGATTTCCTTCAAGCGCAAGTCCGCAAATTTGTGAAACACCTTTTCCTTTTCTTCCCTTAGTCGATCTTTGAACACGGACGATTCCGTCTTCTTTGGGAAGACTATTCTTTTTGTTTTTGCATTTACATTTTGCCAACTGCTTTGAACAGGAAGAACAAATATTACCGAACTCAGTCGAATACACGAGCCGGCTGTTATCATCTGAATTTTTCATATGTCTATATTTCTGGCCACTTGTTTTGTTTAAGGCAAATTCCATTTTTCTTTAATTCCAGAACACCTTTTTTAAACAGGCCGCCAACGGCTCTTTTAAATTCTTTTTTGCTCATGGAAAAAACTTTTTTAATTTCTTGTGGCGAACTTTTATCGTGACACGGGATAAAGCCGCCTGCTTTTTGTAAAATGCTTACAATAGTTTTGGCCGAACCTTTTACGGAATCATAACCTGGTTTTTTTAAGGTAAGATCAATTTTTTTGTCCCCGCGCAACCGCATGATATAGGCTGTACAGGTGTCTCCGATGGATAGATCCTGATAGGTTTCATTTATATACAGCATACCTGAGTATCTATTATTTATAACAGCATTAATTCCTATTGTTGTACGCGAATAAATAAGAAGATCAACCTTTTGACCCACTTTAAGGTCTGTAATATCTTTATCACAATTAGCAGATATTTTTGTTGTGCCATAAACCCGGTCGGTCGTATCATCGAAACAGATCTTTGTTAGATATTTTTTGGAGGGAACCATTCTATCCTGCTGCTCCATTTTGGGTACCAGCAAGTCTTTTTCAAGCCCCCAGTCCATGAAGGTTCCAAATGATGCAACATCTTTGGCTTCAAGGAACACAAAATCTCCAACAACTCCATTTGGTTCTAAAGTTGTTGCAACAAGCCTGTCTTCAGAATCCGTATAGACAAATACATTCAGGGTATCCCCTATGCTTACATTTTCTGAAATATATTTTTTAGGCAATAAAATATTGCCCTGATCAGATTGTAAATATAAACCGAACTCTACTTTTTTGTCGACTATCAGATCATTAAATTTTCCTATTTCAAGCATGTTCTTGCTATCATTTCCCATCAGGACTTTCCCATACCCTGCAGGATACCTTTTACCTGATTGCCGTCAGCAAGTTTCCCATAGTGTTTCATTACGCTTCCCATTGCCTGCATGGGACTTTTGAATTCGGATAAATCAACATTATCCTGAATCCATTGGAAAATTTCATCGCTGGTCGCCATCTTTGGCAGATACTGGTTCAACAATTCCAAATAATCCGACCTCGTTTCTTTTTTTAGTTCGAGTACGGTTTTTTCCGATTTGGCAAATTTCCGTATAATGTTTTGAATATCTTCATCAGTGATCTCTTCAGGTTTTTTGACACGGGTCGTTTTTTTCCCGCTTTCCAGGGTTAGGGCGACAGTGAGACCGGGAAAAGCACCCATAATCAGACGCATGGTGTCCCGAACGGCAGTGTCTTTTTTAATCATGGCGCTTTTCATATCCTGACGGATCTTATCGTAGAGAGAAATCCCCATTGACGTATCCCATCCATATTCACTCGTATTCTCTGACTTAGTATTCTCTGACATTGGTCGTATCTCTCCTTTATAAATCTTTTGGATCTTAAAAATAGTATTAATGGATCAATATATCAATACTATTTCTTAATTGAATTCTGGTTCAAACATTAGAGATACATCAGATATTTGAATACCAACCAGAAATGACAGGCACTCCCGGACATAACAAACAGATGCCAGATCTCATGGAATCCAAAAAAGCCGGGAAAAGGATTCGGTCTTTCTAAAGCATATACAACAGCACCGACAGAATAAAACAATCCGCCCAATCCCAGCCATACGAGACTTTCAGGTGGAAGGTTTTTAACCAAAGGATAGATGGCGATGACACATATCCAGCCCATGATAAGATAAATAAATGTAGAGATCCATCGGGGGACATTGGGAACCCATATTTTTATACCCGTTCCGATCAAGGCAATCCCCCATACCGTTCCGAATATACTCCACCCCCAGGGTCCGCGAAGCGGAATCAGACAGATCGGTGTATAAGATCCCGCAATCAGCATAAAAATCATCACATGATCAACTCTTCGAAAGATTTTCAATGCGCGGTCAGACACTTTTACAGCATGGTATAAAAAACTGGATGTATACATTAGAATCAGGGTTGTACCGAATATGGAAAACGAGACCACATGCCAGGTATCGGCTTTTATGGCTGCAAACACAACCAATAAGGTTAACCCAACGATTGAGACCAACGCGCCTGCCATATGAGAAATCGCATTAACCGGCTCTCTGAATATTTTTGCAAAAGTAAACATGAGGGCAAAGGTAAAGTCTATTTAATTGTTTAAACAGCGTTTTTTGGCCCTATTACATTTCTTTTACCATCAATACAGATCAAATATAAAATAGCAGCCAATAAAATTCTTGAAAAATATTGTTAATGTGCTAATAGTTGCAGAGGTTTTAAAGAGTTATCTTAAATCAGAAAATGAATAATTTTTATTGAATTATTCAAAATCATTAACAACCAGTAGGTGGAGGGGAGTATCTATGAAGTTATTAAAAGTTCTAACAGTTTGTGTTGCCGTTCTTGCCATGTCCACATTTGCCCTGGCAGGCACATTAGAAGATGTTAAAGCCAAAGGTTTTATCCAGGCAGGCGTTAATGGAAGCGTGTTTGGTTTTGGTAAAGCAGATGAAAATGGTGTATGGAAAGGTCTTGATGTAGATAGTGCGAGAGCTGTATCCGTTGCGGTTTTTGGAAGCCCTGACAAATTAAAGTTCACCCCGCTGACAGCTAAAACAAGATTTACTGCACTGCAATCCGGCGAAATTGACATGCTTTTTAGAAATTGTACCCAGACCTTAAGCCGGGATTCCCAGCTTGGTCTTGATTTTGCTACAGTTAACTACTATGACGGCCAGGGTTTTCTTGTACGTAAAGACTTGGGGATTAAAAGCGCTAAAGAGCTTGATGGTGCTTCCGTATGTGTTCTTCCCGGAACTACCACTGAAATGAATGCTGCCGACTATTTCAGATCAAACGGCATGAAAATGAACCCGGTTGTTATTGAAAATACAGATCAGCTTGCCAAAGCTTTTTTTGCAGGCCGATGTGATTGTCTGACTTCTGATGCATCCCAGCTCGCCGGCACACGTGCCGTTGCTCCGAACCCGAAAGATTACATAATTCTTCCTGAAATCATTTCTAAAGAACCCCTGGCTCCTGCTGTAAGACATGGAGATAACCAATGGAAAGATATTGTTAATTACTCTGTATTAGCAATGATTAATGCTGAAGAACTCGGCATTACATCTAAAAACGTTGACCAGATGCTGAAAAGCAAAAATCCCGTAATCAAACGTTTCCTAGGAGTAACCGCAGGTAACGGAAAAGCCCTTGGTATAGATGAAAAATTTGCATACAACATCATTAAAATGGTTGGTAACTACGGCGAAATCTTTGAAAAAAATGTTGGTGTTAATACCCAGTTAGGTCTAAAAAGAGGACTTAACGCTCTCTGGACAGATGGTGGCTTGCTGTACTCTCCTCCATTCAAATAATTCATACCTTTAAATAAAAGTATGGTGCAATGCAAATTGCACCATATTTTTTAAACCTAGTTTTTTTAGATGGTCTTTTTTTTAACATACTTTGAAAGTATACGCACAAAGACATGACTATTACAAATTCAGAAAAAATTTCATTCTGGTATGATCCGGATAAAAGATCAATTGCTTACCAGGTTGGCGCGGCTCTATTATTCGCTTTTGTTGCCTGGTATCTGATTTCCAACACCATGACCAACCTGGACAAACAAAATATCGCAACAGGATTTGGATTTCTCAATAACGAAGCATCTTTTGAAATTGGCGAATCATTAATTGAATATTCAGCTGCGGACAGATATCTTCGGGCTCTTAGTGTTGGTTTCTTAAACACATTGCTTGTATCATTTATCGGTATCCTCTTAACTGTAATTCTAGGGACATTTCTTGGTATCGCCAGGCTCTCAAAAAACTGGCTGATCAATAAATGTGCGACCGCGTATATTGAGCTTTTCCAGGATATTCCGATTCTGTTACAGCTTTTTTTCTGGTATGCCTTTTTCTACGAAATGCTGCCATCACCAAGGCAAGCTGTAAATCCTTTTAATGGCCTGTTTCTATGCAATAGGGGACTGATTTTTGGTATTCCTGCAGCCCATCCTGTATATAAATATATGGTCATAGCTGTTGTTCTTGCTGCCATTATAATTTTCTTTATTAAAAAATGGGCAAAAAAACGACAGGATTTAACAGGAAAACCATTTCCGTTATTTTCCATGTCAATCATTCTATTGATTGGGTTCCCTTTTATTTGCTGGTTAATTGGTGGCGCTCCGACCCAGATGGATGTCCCCATGCTAAAGGGATTCAACTTCAAGGGTGGCCTGGCAATCAGCCCTGAGTTTGCCGCCCTTTTACTAGGCCTTGTCTTATATACGGCCGCATTTGTTGCTGAAGTCGTTCGCGCAGGGATTCAGTCTGTTTCCAAAGGCCAAACCGAAGCTGCTATGGCCATCGGACTAAAACCAGGTCAGCTTCTAAACCTGATTATTTTGCCCCAGGCATTAAGGGTTATTATCCCTCCCTTAACCAGCCAAATGCTCAATTTGACAAAAAACAGTTCTTTGGCTGTTGCGATTGGATATCCTGATTTTGTCTCTGTTGCTGGTACTGCAATCAATCAGACCGGCCAGGCAATAGAAGGTGTAATGTTAATTATGATTGTGTATCTTATCTTTAGCTTATCAACTTCGGCCTTTATGAACTGGTACAACAAAAAAATGAAGCTGGTGGAAAGGTGATGATGGAAATACAAGCAAATATCCAAAACAAGGATGACGTAAAACCACCTATTGCAAGCGTAGGGGTTATTGGATGGGTAAAGGAAAATTTATTCAGCAGCCCGGTAAACACCATTCTCACACTCATCATTTTTTCCTTATTGTGGTTTTCAATCATTCCATTTATCCAATGGGCATTTAGTGATGCTAGCTGGCTTCCAGATGCAAACTGTAAGGAATCAAACGGGGCATGCTGGTCAGTTATAACCAGCAACTATAAAATAATTTTGTTTGGATTTTATCCCCAAGATATTTTGTGGCGTCCTATCACAGCGATTATATTGCTGGTAACCTTGCTTATTGTCAGCCGCAATCGAAATTTCTGGAACGCCTACCTTGGTTATGGCTGGCTTATTGGCCTTATTGTTATGGGCCTATTACTTAAGGGTGGAATTTTGGGGCTCAGACCTGTTGATATTGGTATGTGGGGCGGCTTGATCCTGACATTGCTTTTGTCTATTTTTGGTTTGACTGCGGCGTATCCATTGGGGATTCTCCTTGCCCTTGGCCGACAATCAGACATGCCGGTAATAAAGACTTTTTCTGTCTTCTATATTGAATTGATTCGTGGTGTACCTTTGATCAGTTTATTATTCATGTCATCTGTTGTGTTCCCATTATTTCTTCCGGAAGGCGTCTCAATCAGTGGTATTTTAAGGGCCCAGGTTGCCATAATCATGTTTACTGCGGCTTATATTGCAGAGGTGGTCAGAGGTGGCCTGCAGGGAATGAATGCGGGGCAATTTGAAGCAGCGGATTCAATTGGATTAAATTATACTCAAACAATGCGATTGATCATTTTACCCCAGGCATTGAAAATTGTCATTCCACCGTCTGTCAGTATTTTAATATCTGCATTTAAGGATACATCTCTGGTTGTTATTATCGGCCTATACGATCTTTTAAAAACGACCCAGTCAACATTGTCAGAACCCAAATGGATGGGATTTTCGGCTGAAGCATATCTTTTTATTGCCCTGATTTATTTTATCTGCTGCTTTTTTATGTCCAACTACAGCAGAAAGCTTGAAAAAGAACTTGATACAGGCCTCTAATACTTTTTTTAACCTAATTTATTAAGCGATGATTTATGAACCAAGAAAACACAAAAAATGATGTTTCAAGTGAAGATACAATTATTAAAATTTCCAACATGCACAAATGGTATGGAGATTTTCATGTTCTAAGCGACATTAATCTCGATGTTAAAAAGAGTGAACGTATTGTGGTTTGCGGGCCTTCAG
Source organism: Desulfobacula sp. (assembly GCA_021647625.1). Taxonomy (GTDB): domain Bacteria; phylum Desulfobacterota; class Desulfobacteria; order Desulfobacterales; family Desulfobacteraceae; genus Desulfobacula. The sequence goes on along the minus strand of JAKIUJ010000068.1, from coordinate 1,293 downwards.
GATCAGGAAAATCAACTCTTATCCGATGTATCAACAGACTCGAAGAGCATCAAAAAGGTAAAATCATTGTTGATGGCATTGAGTTGACCAAAGATTTGAAAAATATAGAGAAAGTTCGATCCGAAGTCGGCATGGTATTCCAGCATTTCAACCTGTTTCCACACCTTACCATTGTTGAGAATCTAACAATCGGTCCGATCTGGGTTCGCAAGGTGCCCAAAAAAGAAGCAGAAGAAACCGCTATGTACTATCTTGAAAAAGTACAGATCGCAGAACAGGCACATAAATTTCCAGGTCAATTATCCGGCGGTCAGCAGCAGCGTGTGGCCATTGCCAGAAGTCTGTGTATGAAACCCAACATCATGCTCTTTGATGAGCCCACATCTGCCCTTGATCCTGAGATGGTAAAAGAAGTGCTTGAAGTTATGATCTCTCTTGCCCGGGACGGTATGACAATGATTGTTGTTACACATGAAATGGGATTTGCAAAAAGTGTTGCTCACAGGGTCCTGTTTATGGATGCCGGAGAAATTATTGAAGAAAACGAACCGGAAGAATTCTTCAATAACCCGCAAAGCGATAGAACAAAACTCTTTTTGAGTCAAATTCTTTTTTAGTCATCGCAGCCCAATAACTATATTTGCTTCATTAAAAAAGCGGAATGTTACAAATCATTCCGCTTTTTCTTTTTGATAACGGCCATGCGCAGCTTTGCCCCCTTTTACCAGGGGAATGCGCACAACAAAACTTGAAAGAGCCAAACAGATCTGCGCAACTCTTTCATATATATAAGGGAGTGTTTATTATCGAGATTGTCAATTGATTATTCATCAATTTGATTAAATTTCATCACTTCGCTTGCTGCTATCTATAGCAAGCGTTTTTATTTTGACACAATTGTACAAAAAGTTGACGGATGGCCAGGTTATGCTTTTTAGCAATAACGGTAATGTGCAGCGTTGCCTGCAAGCCATCGCGCAAAAAACCAGAGGTTTTGACAAAACATGAAATATTAGACTGATTTTGAATATTATTTCATATAAACTCAGTGATTCGAGTGCGCAAGCATACAATCAATCGATTCTCCGGAGTTTACCTTAAAAAATTAAACAGCAGGAACATTTTTTGCACTGTTTATTAAACAAGGAGACCGAGTTGACGATGTATATTATAAAAGGCGATTTAATAAAACTGTCTCTGAACGGAAAATTTGATGTGATCGTTCATGGATGCAATTGTTTTTGTACCATGGGGGCCGGTATTGCAAAATTAATCAGAGATACTTTTCCCCAA
>JAKIUJ010000067.1 GCA_021647625.1 Desulfobacula sp. | reverse complement strand
ATATTACGGCAAAAACCCGGGGAACAATTAAATTGGGTTATATTGACAAAGACTTTGATTCCCCTGCGGTAAAAGACAGGGGCAATTTTTCCATTGAAATACAAACCCAGCACAATTTAAATCCAAAACGTGCGCTCCAGGTGAATGGATTCAGGAAATATCATGAATCCGATCTTGCCGGTGCTTCAAGTTATATGTCGACGGGTATTGATGTGGCTCTGCTACAGCGAATGACCGAAAAATGGTCCGGTACCGCGAATGTGTTTCTCAAAAATAATGACTATAATGGAATTGATCGGAACGATGACCTATACGGTTTAGGTGCGGCAATTCGATTTGAACCAAAAAAATGGCTTATTTTTGATCTGGGATACTATTACTATAATAACGATTCTAATGTGACCACTTATAAATATGAAGCAAATCAAATTTTCCTTAGAGCAAGCATTTCAATGTAAGAAAATGACTCGATCACTCTTAAAAAATTTATTGATCCTTATTGTAATTGCAGTGCCCTGCATCTGCCTTTCCCAGGAATATACCGTTGGTGAAGGTGATGTGCTTGATATCAATGTTTATGAAAACCAAGATCTATCCACAACGGTACGGGTAAGTTCCGACAGTACAATTCGAGTACCGCTTTTAGGGGAAATCTCAGTCAAGGGTCTTACCGTCTCCCAGGTATCGACTAAAATTGAAGAATTATTTGCAGATGGGTATCTGGTTGACCCCCAGGTGGATGTCTTTATTTCCGAGCACAGAAGCAAGAAAGCAATTATTTTAGGCCAAATCAAAAACCCGGGACAATATGAACTTCGTGGCAGGATAACTTTTTTAGAGTTTATTTCAAAAGCTGGTGGGTTAACATCGGATGCCGGCAATAAAGCTTATATTGAAAGAAAAACCAAGGGAAAGTCAGAGCAAATTGAAATTGACCTTTACAAATTGGTCACAAAAGGGGATGCATCATTAAATATTCCGATATTAGGAAATGACAGCATCTATATTTCTAAAGCAAAAATCTACTATGTGTCAGGTGAGGTAAAAAAACCTGACTCTTATAAATATGACAAGGAACTTACTATTATAAAGGCCATCACCATGGCCGGCGGATTTTCTAAAATCGCCGCTAAAAACAAAGTTCAAATTATAAGAGTGGTAGGCGGCAAAAAGCTGATTTTTAAAAACGTGAATATGGATAAACCTGTGCTCCCTGAAGATATTATTGTGGTGCCTGAAAGTTTTTTTTAATTATGGACGAAAAAGAAATACACTTAAGAGATTATCTCCGGATTGTAAACAAGCGTAAGGGATCAATTTTTACTTTTTTTATACTTACCTTGATCACAGTCATAATAGCTACCTTTACTGCTATTCCACAATATTACGCCAGTACCAAAGTTTTAATAGAAAGAAACACCTCGGGTGCCCTTACGACAAGTTATAGGTATACACCCTATGATCCGGAATTTATAGAAACCCATAACCAGCTTATTATGAGTTCTGCTGTTGTTGAAAAGGCTGTAAAAAGCCTGAATCCGGAAACGATTTATAATTCTTTTTTTCCAAACAAACAAGAAAAGTCCTCTTATCTTCAATCTGTTATTGGCTGGTGTAAAGAACTATACCAGACACTCAGAGAAATAGTCGGAATAGAAAAGCTTTTTTTTACATCTAATTCTAATGATACGGTTGAAAAAACAATTCCTTCTGAGATGCTGGTGCCTTTGACAAAAGCCCAACTATTGGAAAACGTGATAAAAAAAAACATTTCCGTTCAACCTGTTGAGAGCTCAAGAATTCTTCGTATAGGTTATATGTCGGACAATCCGGTTGTCTCCATGAAAGTGGCCAATGCCATTGCCCAGGCCTATATTGATGAACTCGTGGATATGCAGATGGAAGTATCAGGCTACAGCATCGGCTGGATGAAAAAAAAATCTGAAATCCAACGTGTAAAACTGGAAGAATCTGAAAAAGAACTCCATCAATACAAAAAAAAATATGATATCATCACCATTGAAGACAAGATAACGGTTCTCCCGGAACGATTGTCTGACCTTTCAAGAAAGCTCACAGTGGCCCAAACCAAAAAAAAAGAGTTGTTTGCCATATACAACCAGGTTAAAAGCGTAAAAAAAGAACGACTTGAAACACTCCAGGCTATTTCAGAAAACACTTCTATTGAGGCCATCAACCAGAAAATCCTGATAGCAGATCAGAAGATATCTGAACTGTCAAAAAAATACGGCCCCAAACACCCAAAAATGATTACAGCTAAAAATGAACTTAAAAGTCTTAAAAACAAAAAAAGCAGAGAACTTCAAATAGTTGTTGAAACCATAAAAAATGACTATCTGCTGGCAAAATCCAACCAAAGAGATTTAAAAGGACTTTTGGATCAGACCAAATTTGATGCTGCCCGTCTGGGTGAAAAATCCATACAGCTTGGTATTCTGCAACGCAAAGTAGACACCAATCGGTATCTATATGATGCCCTGATTAAAAGAATGAAGGAAAAGGGGATTACAGAGAGAAGCCAGACTGTGAATGTCTGGATAATTGAACCAGCGCAAATTCCAAAAAAATCTGCAAAACCGAAAAAGAAAAGAAATATTCTTCTGGGAATCATTTTAGGCTTGTTTGGCGGTATTGGCCTGGCTTTCTTTTTCGAATACCTGGACAATACCGTAAAAACACCTGAAGATGTTGAAGAAAGGTTTGATATCCCTGTGATTGCCGCCATAGACCTTTTACAAAATAAAAAGCAAACCATTGTTGAAAACATACTCTCAGATACATCTTCCATGATTGCTGAAAGTTTTAAGGGGCTGCGAACATCTATCTTTCTATCTTCTGCGGAGCAACCTCCTAAAACGCTGCTTGTCACAAGCATAACACCCGGTGAAGGCAAATCGTCCATCAGTGCCTGCCTGGCAGCAACAATTGCCCAGACCGGTAAGAAAGTCCTGTTACTGGATGCGGATATGAGGCGCCCGGTACAGCATAAAAATTTCATGGTTGAAAACACCTGTGGGCTAAGCTCTTTTATTGCCGGCGTTTCCAGTCAGGAAAAATCAATTGATCTCGATTGTATGGAAAATCTTGATATTCTAACTGCAGGCCCTATTCCACCCAACCCGTCTGAACTGCTGACTTCGAAAAAATTTGAAAAAATTTTAGTAAATGCGTGCAGTGAATACGACATGATTATAATTGATACTCCGCCACTGGCAAGTGTGACAGACCCCTTGGTTTTAAGTAAACTTGTTGATGGAGTCATTATTGTCACCTGGGCCGGCAAGACAACCTATGAAATGCTGGGCAAGGGATTAAAACAACTAAGAGAGATTGATGCCCCGCTGACCGGTGTTGTATTAAACCGGTTCAGTGCCAAAAAAAGTGGCTATTATTATAATTATGGGGATTACTATTACGCATCAGATTCCTGATAAATATGTCTATTAAACTGTCAAAGATCATATTTTTCTTTTTATTTATTTTTACTCCTCTGGCATTCGGAACAACCGAGCCCTGGGCATATGCCATTATGGAAATTTTGACTGTGACAGCCACGGTTTTATTTTTTTTCCATATTCTAAAACACAGGGCACCTGCCTATCAGGTTCCCGGACTATTTCCTGTAACACTATTTTTATTGTATATTCTGGTGCAGCTTTTACCTATGCCGCCAAGTATTATTCAATGGCTGTCACAAGAAGCCTTTAATATCCACGAGACCACAAACCTGATCACCGGCAACAATGCCTGGATGACCCTTTCTGTGAATCAGGGGGCCACCCTTTCGGAATTCTTCCGTTATACCACATATGCACTGTTTTACATCCTGACAGTACAACTATTAAAAGAAAAAGCCACGCTCCAGACCACAGCACTTGTCATTGTTCTGTTTGGCGGATTGCTCGCATTTTCTTCTATTTTACAATTTTATATGACAGAGGATATGGCACTGTGGTTTCGCCATACCCCCAAAAATTCCATTGTTGTAGGACCCTATGCCAACCACAACCATTATGCAGGATTAATGGAAATGATATTCCCGGTGGTGTTAGGCATTTTCCTTTTTTACCGGCCTCGTATCGGCAGTTCCTCTTTAATAAAGGGCATTGCTGAGATGATGAGCCAGGAAAAGGCCAATATCCATATTTTGATAGGTACATCAGCCCTTTTGATCTTAATCTCTATCTTTGTCAGTCTCTCCCGGGGGGCAATGATCAGTACCTGTCTTTCCCTGGTGTTGTTCACCTTTTTTCTGGTGAAACGCAAAATAAGCAAAGGCAATACCATACTGATCCTCAGTGTTATAATGCTGTCCGCACTTTGCATCGGCTGGTTTGGCTGGGACCAGATTTTTGAACGTTTTGCCCGGCTGAAAAACGCCCAGGGTGCTATATATGAATCAAGACTGGATTTCTGGAAAGATACCGCCAATATCATTGGAAATTTCACTTTGACAGGGTCGGGTATGGGAACTTTTTCCCATGTTTATCCAATTTACCGCACCGTAGTCAGCGACCGCTTTTTAACCCATGCCCACAACGACTATCTCGAACTTCTGGCAGAAGGCGGTATTATCGGTTTTTGCCTGGCTGCGATCTTTTTTATTACTTTTTTTTATAAAACATATATTGTTTTTTCAAAACGAAGGGATGCCTTTTCCATATATCTGTATATAGGTTGTATCACTGGCATAGCTTCGATTTTATTCCACAGTGTCACTGATTTTAATACACACATAGGGGCCAATGGCCTATGGCTCTTTTTTCTGGCAGGCCTTGGTGTATCCGCAGCCAACACCGGTTTAAGAAAACACAGCAAGGATACCCGGCTTGTTCCTATCAATTCGAATATGAAAAAAACCGTATCCTTTATTATTGTCGGTATGGTGGCACTTTGTGCCATTGCATTTAATTTCTCCCATCTTGTGGGAAACTTTTATTATTCAAATATCCGCAATTATATTATCAGCGCGAACACGCCGCCTATTGTGCTTGAAAAATTTAAAAAAGTGGCTGGATACGCTGCCCGGTTTAACCCCTTACAGGCAGAGTATCCATTTAGTATGGCCAATTCATCCTGGTTTTTAAACGATTTGGATCAATCCCGCAACCATTTCAAAACTTCGATAGGCTTGGATCCTCTAAACTCAAGGCATTTGAATCGTTTTGGTACATTTTTAGCCCGGGCCGGCGAAAATAACAAAGCAGACATTGCCTTTAAAAAAAGTATGCGTTACGATCAAAGTAATCCTGATTATACATTTAGGTATGCAGCCTGGTTGATCTCAAATAATAAGACGGATCAAGGGGTTTCCTACATGAAAACCGTGTTGAATCTGGATGAAAAATTCATTGACAAAGTTCTTACAATGATGATTGTCAAAGGGATTGATGCGCATAAGATTGAAACGGTTATCCCAAAAACACCGGGGCCGGCCATTGCATATTCACAATTTTTATTTGATACCGGCAATAAACAGGAAGCCATTGATCGATATATCGAAACCCTTGATCTGATCGAAGCTGTGCAGCCTGATCTGAAAAAAGATTTAAAAACCCATGAGAGAAGCATTCGATCATACTATTTTTTGATATACCGTTTCTTTAAAAAATATAATGATCTTAAAAATGCCATGCATGTAATGGAACGTGCCGAAAGAACCTTACCCATGGATGCAGGCATCAAGGTGGCACTTGGGGATTTATATTATCGCCAGGGAATTTCTTACAAGGCGGCGGAAAAATATGATCATGCCCTTTTTCTACAACCGGATAACAAAAGGGCCTTGAAAATGCTTAAAAAAATCAATCAGTAATGTGTTGTTCTGCATACTGCGCCATAACTTCATGAATTTTCTGGGGAGGAGAGATGGTAAAATAGCTTTCTGCCACCACATGCCCTATTTCATGTGTCACAACCCTTAAAATAGATTCATCTGCTGCGTAAAACACCTTGTTCTGCAATGGAGAATAAAACGCAATATAATCTACACTGATCTTATAAATCTGCCTGAAATCATTTTGCACTCCCCGGGCATCTGGATGGATCATAATTTTAAAGCGAAGTTGAGCTGGAAACATATCCAGAACCACCATCACCTTTTCAACAATAAAATTGATTTTTGAAATCACTTCACCCTCTATGGTATCACTTCTTTTTACTTGTGAATTAAGCCGTCCCATATAGAGTTCATCATTAAATTGTCTTAAATCTTTTATATCTTCAAACGTTATGGTCGCGTATCTGGATTCCAGCGTATCAAAAGCTGCTGCAGGTGGTAGAATCGACATCATTCCCATTGAGACAATAAAAGATAAAAAGAAAAATCGCTTCATAGACAGTTTGCCTATAATTTGTCCCGGTCAAAGGTATAATCGTTAATTAATGTTTGAATATTTTTTTGATTTTCCAGAATCTGGTTCAAGATCGGCATGAATTCGTCTTCATCCATTCCTGACATTTTTAATGTTTTTTTTAATTGAATGGAAAAGACTGCTACACCGGCATTAAAATTCTCTATGATAGACAGTTTATCAGCCAGAACAAAATTGAATGCATTTATTTTCTGGGCCAGTTCTTTACCTTCATCCTTATCACGCAGGACTATTTTTTTTGAAATATCGCCATCAACCATACCATCCAAGGTTCTTTCAAAACGATAAAAAGGACCTGCAATCCGATGGGTTAAGAACAAGGTAACAACAATAACCACACCGCCTCCCAACACAATCACCAGCCATTGGGTACTCAAAATCTTTTTGAGCAGAATCCCGGGGGTTACACCAAGCTGGAGATGATAGTTGTCATACACGATGGAAAGTGTGTTGGATGAAAAGAAACTGAACACACCGACAAAAAGAATACTGCCGATCATTGCAAGAAGAAAATAGTTAAAAATATATCGACCCTGAAACTCTTTGTTGATAAAATAATTGCGTCGTTTATAATGATTCATTATTTTTTCCTCCATATATCTGCAGCATCCCTGATAGACCGACTCCAGGTTTCCATCAATCGCTCTTTTTTCTTATCCTGTAGATAAACCGATACCTTTTTCATATCAAATACGGGCTTGTTTTTCTTAATATCTGCTTTTAAAATTTTTTCTAAACGATATGTAAAATAACCAAAATCCGTAGCCTTTGTGCTTGAAAGTTCACCAACATTTAAATTTAATACAATGAATTTCAGATCATCCGACAAATCAATAAAATCAGCTTTTATGGTTTCACTTGTACCATTGACCTTTTTCAATGCATCTTCAAGACTCTGATAGATGTACTTTTTAATGACCAGTTTTTTGGCCATAAACACTTCATATTTTTCAATCTCATCTTCGGTAACATCCACAACCAGAGAATCAAGTTTTCGGTCCAGCAGGATTTTGATCAAAGACTGCTCATAAAAATTTTCTACTGATTGCCTAAAGCTTTCTTCCCGGTTAATTTTCATTTTAACAGCTTGCTGGATTAGCAACTGCTTTTCTATGATTGATTCAACAAACTGGTCCCGGCTCATATAGGGCGGTTTTCTGACAAGCATTTTCTCAAACTCTTCTTCGGAGATAATCCGATCGTTAACCGATATCTTGGGTCTGGAAATCTCAATGCGGGTATCAAATATACCGTAGGCTGCCAGAGCGCTAAAAGCAATCATAATGGCAATGATGTAATAAATATATTTCATGTTACCATCCTAAAAATAAAATTATCAGGTGCTTATTCAAATACTATTTGTCAACAACTAACCGACCGGTATTATGCTCAACCTGTATGCACCGGTCATCATAAAGCCTTATCATACTATAGTCTTTCACATTCGTAATTTCAAGTTCAGGCAGCCCGTTTGCTTTCAGCCACCTTCGAATAATTACCAATTGTTCCGAATCTGTTGCCCGGGCAGTAAATATTTTCACCCTGATCCCGTTATTTACCATTTTTTTAACCAGATCCAGCATAATCGGAACAGGTTCACCAATTTTGTCATAGGCCAGACTTTGGTCATGATAGGCCAAAGTGCCATCCAGGTCAACACCGGTCCAGGCCCTGGGAAGCCTTCTTATTTCACCATTTACGGCGATAGTATCGCTCTGCCTTGGTGAAGAAGTAATGGAATAATCCTTGGTTACTTCTTCTTTTGCTCTTTTTAAATATTTTTTTATTGAATTTAGCATACTCATTTATATAATATAATACTTGTCTAAAACAAATAAAAAGGGAGTCTTTTATTGAAAAAAATTATTTTTCCCATTCTACTTTTCTTCATCCTGTCAGGAACAGGTGTTTGTGGGACAGAAATCGAATTATTTAACAAAGGGGTTGATCTATACAAAAAAGGGCAACACCAGCAGGCCATTGATACATTTTCTCAACTGATTTCCCTTGCACCAAAAAAAATAGAGGCTTATCGTATCCGCGGATCAGCGTATATGAAACTGACCCAATATGACCTGGCTGTTAAAGACTTTGGAAAAGCCGCCACCCTTGCACCTGAACTCAATGGCGTATACTCGGACCTTGGTACGGCTTGGTATTACAGCCGAAATTATGAAAAAGCTCTGGATAATTACAATATAGAAATTGAAAACGGTCACGAAAATCACCTTGTTTATTTTAACCGGGCGCTTTGTCTTGAGCGGCTTGGTAAATTTGATCAAGCCCTTGAAGATATCTCAACATCCTTAAAAATTAAACCGGATTTTTACTGGGCACTTTGCTATCAGGGCAATCTGCTGGTTCAAAAAAATGAGTACCCGCTTGCAAAAAAATCCTATGAAGCAGCGATTAAATTAGGCGGTGAAGATCCCTATGCCAAAGAGAAACTGGCGCTTATTCAGGACAAAATTCAAGAGAATCAACCAGAACAAAAGATCAATGCAACAGGCCAGGCTGAACTGGTCGCTCCGGCTAGGCTTTCAGAACCGGCAAAACATCCAGCCCCCCCTGGGGCATGGGCAATCCAGTCCGGTGCATTCCGGCAGCAGGCCAATGCAGAAAAAATGAAAAAACTATTGGAAAAAGATGGATTTAATGCACGGGTACTCATGCTCAAGGATAAAAAAGAAAAAAAGTGGTATATGGTCAGATCCGGCTATTATTCGGATAAGGAAACCGCAAAAAAAGTGGTTCCCTTATTTAAAAAAATGGGGATTGATTCTATAGTACGCCCCGTAGACACTTGGTAATCACGGAGTTTTCGGTCAGGGACTAATTAGGTTTTATTCCGGCACTGATTCGCAACCAATAGAATCAATTCCGTTCCTAAGATCAAACAGAGAACCGAATATTTAAAATATCTCCGTCGGCTACTGGATATTCTTTGCCTTCCACAGAAATTTTTCCCAGAGATTTTAATTCTGCTTCACTGCCGGCAGACATAAGTTCATCATATTTGAACACTTCAGCACGGATAAACCCTCTTTCAAGATCAGAGTGAATCACACCGGCAGCTCCGGGTGCTTTTGAACCATTTCTCAGCAACCATTGACGGACCTCATCTTTTCCCACGGTGAAAAAAGAAATCAGGTTCAGAGACTTTAAACAAAGCCGTGTTAAATTTTCCAGGGCTGTTTCCTTGATACCGAGATCTTCAAGAAACTCATCCTTTTCCTCCTGGGTGTCCAGCATTGCAATTTCTGATTCCACTTTGGCCGAGACCAGCATAACCTCTACCAGCAAAGGTTCACATGCCTTTTTAAATTGAGACAAAAGGTCATGGTTCTGTAAATCATCTTCGGAAACGTTCACAGCGATGACCAGTTTTTTACGCGTTATAAAAGGATAACTTCTGATCATTTTTTCTTCATCATATGTCAACTCGGTAAGGCGCAGGGGGTGTTCATTTTCTAGTACCTCAAGGAGACGCTTCATCAACTCAAGTTCTTTTTGCTGATCTTCATCCTTGATTTTTTTCACCATGGCTTCAAGGCGCTCGATGCGTTTTTCAATAAAAATCTGATCATGCATGATCAATTCTGAGTTGACCAGTTCAAAATCCCGTATGACGTCCACACTGCCCTGTTCATGATAAATAGCATCATCTTCAAATGCACGCACGATATGACAAATGGCATCCATGTCTGCAATGTCCCTGAATATTTCACCTTTAGCAATATTCTCCGCTTCCATTTTTGGCAGCAGAACAAGATCAATTCGGGCCTTTACATTCTTTTTAGGCTCATACATATCCACCAGTGTATTAAACCGGGTATCAACGATATCCGCAGCACCTGGAACAGGTTTAAATGCTTTGGAGGGTTCACTGATTTCATTTCCTGTCAAAATCTGAAACAATGTTTTTTTACCTGTCTGGGGCAGGCCTATAATTCCAACCTTCATGATCTTTTATATTTTCCTTGTTTAAATTTTTAAATTTTACATCTAAGGCAAAATAATATATCAAATTTAGGTATAATTAAACAGTACTAACAAAACATAAAAGAACTACAATGGGTTTGCACTGTTCTTTGATAAAATAAGGAGCCAACTTTTTGAGTAAAACCAGTTACGCACCACCACCATTTTTCAGTAATGGCCATATTCAAACGATTTTCCCTCCATTATTCCGAAAGGTGCCCTCTGTTTTTTATAAAAGACAAAGGATCAACACACAGGATGGAGATTTCCTTGATCTGGACTGGTCACGCAAGGGGCATAAAAAACTTGCCGTCGTGTCCCATGGGCTTGAAGGCAATGCTCACAGAGCGTATGTCAAAGGAATGGTAAAGGCTCTTAACGATAGCGGATGGGATGTTTTAGCCTGGAATTATAGATCCTGCTCCGGAGAACCCAACCAACAACTTCGATCTTACCATAATGGTATAACAGACGATCTTAGCGTGATCATTGAACATGCAAAAACGACACATGCATGGGAACAGATTGCACTGGTCGGTTTCAGTCTGGGAGGCAACCTCTCCCTGCTATACCTTGGTCGTGAATCTGTTGATCCTTTGATAAAAAAAGCAATTGTCTTTTCCGTACCCTGTGATTTAAAATCCAGTTCCGAAACTATCTCAAAGCCATCTAATGTCTTATACATGAAACGTTTTCTTGTCATGCTTCACAATAAAATCAAGTCCAAAATGAAAGTTTTACCAGGACAGATTGATGATAAAGACTATGAAAAAATAAAAGACTTCAAAGACTTTGACGACCGGTATACCGCACCAATTCATGGATTTAAAAATGCAGAGGATTATTGGGAAAAATGCTCCAGCAAACCCTATATTCCAAAGATCAAAATCCCAACATTAATCATTAATGCTAAAAACGACCCCTTTTTACCGGATGCCTGTTTTCCAATAAAAGAGGCCCGGTCCAATCCAATGGTTACCCTTTGTATGCCTGAATCCGGCGGACATGTGGGATTTATTTGTTTCAACAAACAAAATTTATACTGGTCCGAAGCACGGGCGGTTGAGTTTCTTAGGAATGGGAATTAAATTAAGTGCCCATAATTAGCAGAGGTTTTTGTCGCAAGGCACGAGGAGGAAGCTAAACTAGCTATGTGCCCAACGAGAAACGCAGAAGACGGCGAAAAAATTATGGGTAAGTTATTTAATGTACGTTCCTTAACCGGGACAGGTATTGATGCCCAGTGTAAACGCATATAAGCGTGACGATATTTTAAAAATCAATGAAATTGTCCAGTCTTGATGCCACCCACATCCGCGCTCAATTTTATAGGCTGGAACCGCTTCTTTTTTTTATCAAATTCAAGTTTGGATACTGCATACAGATAATCATGGGTGTAAAAGATCCATGCATCGTCTTTATAAACACGTTGGAACACCTGTTGTTTTTCATCAATCAGGCCTTCCGGAAACCTGTCATACCCCATGGTAATGGGCAGGTTAACCCAGGCATGACCAGGTGCCAGGTCTCCTGCAAACAGTATATTCTCATAAGGTGTCTGAATATATGACATCATCATCCCCGGCGTATGACCACAGCTTTCAATAAATTCAATTTTGATATCACCCAGATCAAGGCTATCTCCACCAACTACCTGCACCAGGCGATGGCTTTCTTTTAACATATCCGTCAATCCCGGAATAAATGATGCCCTGTCCCGAAAGTGCGGCATTGCAGAACGTTGAAAATTTTGTTTTCCAACCACATATTGAGCATTTGGGAACAAGAGCTCAAGCTGATTATTTCCTTTTTCCCATGCTTTTAAAAGACCGCCGGCATGATCAAAATGAAGATGAGAGAGTATGACATGGGTAATATCCTCGTGTCCCAAACCCTGGGCTTTAAGGGATGATAATAACACATGATCGCTCTCAACCACCTGGAAGCGTTTTTTCAGTTCAGGAGAAAGATATGCACCGGCACCGGTTTCAAACAAGACAATTACATCTGATGTTTTTACTAATAATGCCCGGGACCCAATGGGAATTAAATTGTTCTCATCCACATCAATCCATCTTTGCCATAATGCTTTGGGCGCATTCCCGAACATGGCACCGCCATCAAGTCTCAGACTATTGCCTTTTAGCGCAGCCAATTCTATATTTTGGGTACTCACAACCGATTTCTCCTTTTACGATTCTCGATCTTGACATATGGTTCGGTAAAATGACATAAGCCAATAAGATTTACAATTTCTTTTTTATTATTTCTTCTCGTATTAAGGAACATAAATGAACGCAAAAAATTTTATGGATTATATCGCCATTACTATTGGCTGTTTTTTTCTTGCAACCGGTGTCTCTTTCTTTTTAATAGATGCCAGAATCATTCCCGGCGGTGTGACAGGTCTTGCCATATCCATCAATTATATGACCAAAGATGCCCTCAGCGTTGGCCTGATCATCTGGCTGATCAACCTGCCTTTATACCTTTGGGGATTAAAAGTTCTTGGCAGACAATTCGGTATCAGAACGTTTTTCGGATTTACTGTCAGCTCCTTTTTTATTGACCTTTTGAGGGGTAATATACCCGGACTCAGATTCATCCATCCTGAAAACATACCGGCTCTGGCCAATATGCTGGAAAATGATTTTTTAATATTCGTTATCACAGGTGCTGTCTTAGTGGGTCTCGGCCTGGGCCTTGTATTCAAATTTCGCGGCACTACCGGCGGGGCGGACATTTTTGCAGCCATTGGTCAAAAAAAAATGGGACTCAAACCGGGTAATGTCTTCATGGTGATGGATTTTTTTGTAATCTGCTTTGGCGGCCTGGTCATCCATGTCATGGGTATCTCGCCGGACAAGCCGGTCTTTACCCTCATGGTCTATTCCTTTATCCTGATCTTTGGCTCTGCCCGGCTTGTGGACACCATCATTGACGGGTTTAATTATGCCAACTCTGCAATAATCATTTCAAATAAATATGAAGAGATCTCAAAGGCCATAATGGACAGGCTCAGCCGGGGTGCCACGGCACTTCACGGCAGAGGACTTTACACCAAGCAGGAACGGGAAATTTTATACACGATTGTTCTTAGAAAAGAGGTTGCATTGCTGATTGAAATAGTAAAAGAGCTTGATCCCCATGCATTCATCATTGTTAATAATGTCCATGAAGTTTTAGGGCAGGGTTTCAGGCCGCGCCTGTAAGTTGCAGGCGGCGGGCCTGAACATAAATTACTTGAGCTTTATTTGGCGTTTTTCAATATCTTCCTGCTGACGGTACAATACCACTACATGCCCGATCATTCCGGCTATATGGCACTTGGTTTTTTTTGCAATTTCTTCTGACAAAGCCGTCTTTTGCTCTTTTTCTTTAAAATCATTAAATTTTATTTTAATCAATTCCGATGCATCAAGAGCAAGATTGATTTCGTCCAGCAAAGTCCGGGTCAAACCCTTTTGTCCGACAAACGCAGCCGGATTCAGGTTATGGGCAAGCCCCCTTAAAAATTTGCGTTGAGATCCTTTTAATTCTTCCAAATTATATATCCTTCTAATTTTCATTTTATCAAAGTGCCATCATATCATAAAATATAAAAAATAAATATATGCTGGTCCGCCTTGGATAATAATCATTCACCGATAATTGGAATAGCGGCAATGCGCAGCTTTGCCGGCAGAATACATTCTGTCATTTATTCTTTACGCCTTGTTGACGATTGCTTTTTTGATCATTATTATAATGCTGTGAAAAAAAATTCAAGACAACATCAAATAAAGGAATACGTATTATGGCCTCTCAAATAACACTTAATGTTGATGGTATGAGTTGCGGACATTGCTCTGGAACGGTTCAACGCACCCTTGAAGAAATCAATGGTATATCTGGTGTATCGGTTGATCTTAAAGGCAAAAAAGCAACCTTCCAGGTTGATAATGAATCTCTTGTCGACACGGCGGTTAAAGAAGTAACCGACGCTGGATACAAGGCATCAAAAAACTAATTTGCTCACGACCTAAAAAATGCTGATTGACAGCATAGAACATACACCGGTTGACTCCCCGATTATAACGTACGGTGCAAATTTTACAGGAACTCTGAAAGATCAAATCCCTGGGACTGATTGATGGTAAATATAAACCGTTGCAAAAGTTCTCTGTCAAAACAATGTGACATGCCCTGATCCCGTAGTCTTGTCCGTGCTTCTACCCGTTTTTTTGCTTCTTCTTCTACCATTTGTTTTTCTCTTAGTCGGCGCAATTTAGTATCATAGTCGTCACGGACAATGGCAGTCACGGGGGTTCGTCTATTTTCCCGTGCTTCTTGTTCAAACTTATTGAGGGTTTCGATATATGGATTTTCACCCGTCATAATCCGAAGCGCCTCAATCGGTGTTTTAGATGCTTTGTAATGCCGTTTTGAAGTCAAGGCATCAAACACGTCCACAATGTGGCAAACCTTTGAAATCATCGGGATCTGGTCTTGTTTTAAGCCGCTTGGATAGCCGCTGCCATCTTCATTCTCGTGATGATACAAAATTGCCTGCATGGTTGCCCTGGACAGACCGGAATCAAATAACAAACTTGCAGAATAGGCCGTATGACACTGAACAACAATATATTCAAGATTATCAAGTTTCCCTTTTTTACCAAGAATATTTTTGGGCACTTTAACTTTTCCAATATCATGGAGGAGTCCTGCCACAGCAGCCTGAATTAAAAATTCTTTAAAGTTACCGCCATATTCTTCTATAAACAGATCTTTATTAAAATTCACAAAGGTTGCCATCAGCCACCCCACTTTTATGGAGTGGGTATGGGTTTGATAATCATGGCCTATTAATTGTACGATACCGTTTAATGAGTTGATATCGGAGATAAAAGCTATTGCCTGGGTAATCAATTTTTGAACATCACCCAAAGATTTTTTGACATCACCGGCATTGGCAAAATTGGTTTCAAAATACTTGGCCACCACATCGATGGATATATCAATCAGGGTATTTGTTTTTTTTGAAATCTCAATTTCATC
Organism: Desulfobacula sp.; assembly: GCA_021647625.1. Taxonomy (GTDB): domain Bacteria; phylum Desulfobacterota; class Desulfobacteria; order Desulfobacterales; family Desulfobacteraceae; genus Desulfobacula. Next base: position 4,278 of record JAKIUJ010000067.1, on the reverse strand, counting down.
ATGCATCAGAATATAGGCAAGATTATTCTTTATGTATTCCTGATAATTATTTGCTTGTTTTTCATGAATATAGACCTTTTTCCAGAATCTTAACAATTCAATCAGGCGATGTTTTTCTAATGAACAAGGATTTACAAGAAGACATCGAAACCTGAATTGACCATCGGAAAGAGGCTGTCTTTCATAAATGGAAAAATCTGCCAGATATTCAGGATTGATTGACAGAGGATCTATCTCACAAAATCCAGTCCCATCTGTGAAATACTCAATTTGTAAATCCAATTTTAAGATCTCCTTAAAAATAAAGATAAAAACTTTAATATTCCAAAAATTTAGTCCATTACCATATCAGGAGAACAAACGGGTGTAAAGTATCTTTCGTGTTGAAATACAGGGCTAACGCATGTAACTTTTCCATATTTATGATTTCAGGTATAGTTACGGTTTGAAGGTAAACGCAAATAAAATTATCGTTTTGCACAAGTACCTGTAAAACAAAGAATTAAAATTCATGCCAAGCTTCCATGCGTTTACCCTGCGTGTTGAAAGAAAATACTGCTTGACAATACTTCCTTTTCTCTTTATCGTTAATAGTCGATTAACGATAAAGAGAAAAGGAAATCTTTTGAAAGTTAACATTAACGCAGATAAATGCCACTGCAAGGATATCAAACTTTGTGCAAATCTTTGTCCCTGAGAGCCCATATGGGAGTACTTGATCCGGCATGAGGAATAAGCAGCTCCAGCAAATGGAAATGAATACAGAGCAAATGGCCAAAATTTTTAAGGCCCTGGGCCATCCCACCCGGGTAAAGATCGTAGAACACCTGATTAAAATTAACACCTGTGTCTGTGGAGAAATAGTAGACATTTTCCCTTTTTCTCAATCCACCATCAGCCAGCACCTAAAACTGTTAAAAGAATCCGGCATTGTCTGTGGAGAAATCGAAGGCCCAAAAACTTATTTTTGTGTCGACAAGACTATTTTAAAACAATTTAAAGACTATATACAGCTCCTGTAAGGCACACACAAATTGGAGAAACATATGAAAGAAAATGACAATTGCGGTTGCAGTCCGAAAACATCAGCACCGCTTAAACCCATATCAACCAGTGGTGTCAACTTGATGCCCTCTATTGATGCAGCACCTTATTGTGGCTCAGCAAAGGATACAAACACCACCAATAGTAATGGTCGTTATGAACGTGATGATCGTTATAAACGACCCGGCTACCAACTGTCGTCTTATGTAGAAAAATTTATCGATACCGATGCCGGCCGGATACCGATTATTAAATCAAAACTGGGTATGGATGATCTTTTTTCAACTTTTTATGTTCGATGCGGCATCCACCGGTATCAGTATACGATTACACCTGGACTTTATGGAATCGGTAATCCGGATAAGGACTCCGAAGTGCTTGTGACGGCTAATTTCAAACTCACCTTTGACCATGTGAGAAAAGAACTGGACGGTCTTGATGCCTGGATTTTGGTATTGGATACCAAAGGAATTAATGTCTGGTGTGCGGCCGGGGAAGGTACGTTTTCAACCCGGGAACTGGTCTATCGAATAAAAACCGATTCTCTGGCAAAAGTAGTAGACCACAAACGGGTGATTGTTCCCCAATTGGGTGCTGTTGGTGTTTCTGCAAAACAGGTAAAATCACAGTCCGGGTTCAGGGTCGTATACGGCCCGATCAGGGCCAATGATATCCAAACCTTTTTACGAAACAACAAAAAAGCGGATAAAAAAATGAGAATGGTCACCTTTTCTATTTATGAAAGATTTATCCTGACGCCTGTTGAAATTCAGATATCACTCAAACCCGCCTTGATTATCGCACTTGTATTGTTTATTATATCAGGTATCGATTCTGGTATTTTTTCTTTTTCAAGTGCATTTGACCGGGGTCTTACCGGTATTTTGGCGATGATTACAGGTCTGTTTTCCGGTGCCCTTATCACACCGGTTCTTCTGCCCTGGATTCCAACACGTCAGTTTGCGCTCAAAGGAATAATCACAGGCAGCCTTTTTGCCATCATCCTGGTTTTATTTTTGTTAAACAGTGGCATTTCTGGATCTGTTGGTATCGCAGGATCTATTGCCCTCTTCTTGTTCAGCGTAACCATCAGCTCTTATCTGGCCATGAATTTCACCGGCACCACGCCTTTTACCTCACCATCCGGAGTTGAAAAAGAGATGAAGCTGTTTATTCCCATTCAATTGGCAAGCCTGGTTATTTCTTCCGGGCTTTGGATTTATGCAGCATTTTAACAAAACCTTATAAGGAACTGATATGGAAGATTTAAGATATATAGATGATGTATCAACACTGGTATTGGACAAAGACAAATGTATCGGCTGTACCCTGTGCACGGAAGTCTGCCCCCATTGTATCTTTGAGATGAGAGATAAAAAAGCCGTAATTACCGATTTTAATGCGTGTATGGAATGCGGTGCATGCGTAAACAACTGTCCGTCCGGAGCCATCCTGGTTAATCCGGGAGTTGGCTGAGCAGCCTATATTATCCAGGTTTGGATAAAAGGCAAAGAAAACGCATCCTGCGGCAGCGGCGGTTGTTGCTAATATAATAACCTACTCGATATAGCCTTTTCCCTGACATTGCGGGCAGTCTATATCGGGTTCACATTGGCAGTCATCGTACTGGTCGCCTCCATCAGATGACCGCCATTCAGGATTGCATTCACAATTGCCAACGATAATTTTTTTCCCCTTACATTTTGGACATGTTTTTTCAGAGGTCATATCATTCTCCTTTTATATATTAAACCCACATAGTACCCGACTTAAAAACCCGTGTTTGAGCGAAAAGCTGCCCATATGTGAGTTTTCGTTAAAACACTACATAGCCTTACGCCCCATATTTATACCTATGGATTCCGCACATTGAATCAGTTGTGAACTTTTTGATACACACCGAACCTTTCCTGCCAGCGTTTTCAGATCAACCAGAACAACATCGGGGGTCTTAAGGGCCACCATTGTACCGAATTTTCCTTTAACGGCAGCATCCACGGCAAAACTACCCAGGCGAGTCCCTAAAACCCGATCAAATGAGTTGGGTGAACCTCCCCGCTGGATATGCCCCAAAACTGTTGTTCGGACTTCCAGGTCGATCTGTTTTTCGATCTGTTTGGCCAGATAAAATCCAACGCCGCCCAATTTTTCAACACCCTGAAGTCTTTCTTTAGCACCTTGGGCCTTAACGGTTTGCCCCCCGGATTCCTTTGCGCCTTCTGCAATCATGATAATACTGAACGGGCTGCCGCCATTTGCTCTCAATCGAATTTTTTTTACAACATTTCCCAGATTATATTCAATTTCCGGAATCAGAATAATATGTGCACCACCGGCAATTCCAGCTTCAAGGGCAATCCAGCCGGCATTTCTACCCATCACTTCTAAAATCATGACCCGATGATGGCTTTTACCGGTGGTATGCAAGCGATCCATTGCATCGCAGGCGACTTGAACAGCAGTTTGAAACCCAAACGTATAATCGGTCTTTTCAAGATCATTATCAATGGTCTTTGGAATACCGATCACAGGTATCCCTTTTTTATAAAATTTATACCCGATTTCAAGTGTGCCTTCCCCACCCACAACAAAAAGACAGTCAAGCTTCAATAACTTAAATGTATCTACGACCTTTTGAGAACAATCCTTCACCTGGATATCGCCATTGCCATCCCGGGTTCGATATTCAAAAGGATTGCCTTTGTTGGTTGTCCCGAGAATGGTTCCACCAAGGGTCAGTATATCTTTTGTTGATTTGATGGTCAGCTTGCCGGTCTGATTTGATATCAAACCGTCAAATCCACCTTCGATTCCGATAACCTCAATGCCCTGCTGAATAATTGCGGCCCGGGTTACCGCCCGGATAACTGCATTTAATCCTGAACAATCTCCACCTCCGGTCAAGATCCCCACACGCCGAATTTTCGTCCCCTGTATAGTCATGCACACCTCCGCTAAAAATCAAATTCAGGGCAAATGCTTGTAATCCAGACCGGTTTATTTAATCCTCAATCCAAAATCATTCATATCTAAATTTGCCATCTACCCCAATATACAATAAGATAGTTAATATCGCCAGCCATTGACTTATTAATCTGTCCCAAACCCAGGGTGATTTCACGCCATTGAATATGATTCATTATAATAATAAGTTATACATAAAACTGGACAAGCAAGCAAAAACATGTAATAAAGCCAAGGTGACTAACATATACAGGGGCTTATTGCATGGAC
>JAKIUJ010000299.1 GCA_021647625.1 Desulfobacula sp. | reverse complement strand
ACAATTATTAACATATTCCAAGTCTTGTTTTTAATATTAATTCTAATTTTTACAGGTGACATGGAAATGAACAATAAAAAAATATTTAGTGCAATACTTGCCCTGCTATTCTCTCTTATCCTGACTGTCAGCGCCCAGGCCGAAAGCAGAACCCTGATGATGGCGACCACGTCAAGCACAGATGGCACAGGTCTTTTAGACTATCTGATTCCTCATTTTGAAAAAGAAACCAATATAACCCTGAAATGGACGGCAACCGGTACAGGCAAAGCGTTAAAGCTTGGCCAAAACTGTGATGTGGATGTACTTTTAGTGCATGCGCCTGCTGCCGAAAAAAAATATATTGCAGCGGGTTTCGGCAAAGACAGACGAGAAATCATGTATAATGACTTTGTTATCATCGGACCTGCAAATGATCCTGCCGGAACCAAAGGCAAAACCATCTCAGATGCATTAACCGCTATCCACAACAAAAAGGCTGTTTTTATAAGCCGAGGGGATGACTCAGGAACCCATAAAAAAGAAAAAAGCCTGTGGAAAACTGCCGGCATCCCGCTGCCTGATGGCAAAGCATGGTATGTCCAGGGCGGGCAAAAAATGCAGGCAACCATTAACATGGCCCAGGAAAAAGACGGATACACCATGACCGACAGAGGGTCATATATAAAATATTCAGCCAACCATGGCGGAAATGCACCCTTAAAAATCCTGGTTGAAGGTGATGCTGTTTTGTTAAACCAGTATGCTGTTTTGACACTGGACCCTGGTAACTGCCCTAAAGCGAAATATGATCTGGCCGTAAAATTCTCAGACTGGATGGCTTCACAAAATGCCCAGAAACTGATAAAAGAGTTCAGGCTTTTAGGCCAGGCATTATTTACACCTAACGCAAAATAAAAAAAGGGGTTATGGATTTTCTTGTTGCAGGCTTTTTCAAAGCATTTGAACTATTGATAAGCGGTGACAAATCTACCTGGTCAGCAATCTCAACCACCCTGAAAGTATCGACCTGCTCCATGCTTTTCAGCATGGCAGCAGGCCTGCCTTGTGGCTTTGTACTCGGCTACTTTAATTTTAAAGGCAAAAAACAACTTCGAACCCTTGTCGACACCCTTTTATCCCTGCCCACAGTCTTTATTGGCCTTGCAGTATATGCGTTTATCTCCAGACAGGGACCTTTGGGCAACTTTGAATTTCTTTTTACCATAACAGGAATTGCCATCGGCCAAACCATCCTTGCCTTCCCCATAATAACCGCTATTACTGCATCCACAATAGAAGGCATTGATGATGATTTCAAAATGACATTAACCTCCCTTGGCGCAGGCAAACGCAATATCCTTGCCACCTGCCTGTGGGAAGTTCGATATGGCATTCTTGTGGCAGCCGTCACCGCCTATGGCCGCGTGATGACTGAAGTCGGCATCTCCATGATGGTGGGTGGGAATATTAAATACCATACCCGAACCATCACTACAGCCATTGCCCTTGAAACAGGCAAAGGCCAGTTTGCAAACGGCATCGCTTTGGGACTGGTTCTTATTCTCATTGCCTTTATTGTTAATGTATCCCTTTCATCTCTGAGAAAACAATGACAAAACAGACCCCAGCATACTATCTAAAAGATATCCGTCATTTTTACGGTGATAAAAAAATATTGGATATACCGAATCTAAAAATTGAACCCGGCTCCATTACCGGTATCATCGGACCCAATGGCAGTGGAAAAAGCACCCTTTTAAAACTGATGGCCTTTATCCAGAAACCCACCTTTGGACAGGTCTTTTACAATGGAAAACCAGAATGGCCCTTTTCTCCGACCATACGCTCGAAAGTAACAGTCTTGACCCAAAAGCCGTATCTTCTCAAACGTTCGGTTTATGAAAATATCATCTATGGCCTTAAAATAAGAAAAGATACCAAAAACATAATAGAACGAGTCAAACAAACCCTTGGGGCTGTTGGCCTGGATTACGACAATTTCGCCCATCGAAAATGGCACGAACTTTCGGGCGGAGAAGCCCAACGAGTCGCCCTTGCAGCGCGTCTCATTTTAAAGCCCGATGTCCTGCTGCTTGATGAACCCATTGCCAGTGTGGATATGGAAAGTGCCAAACTCATCCGGGAGGCATCACTAAATGCAAGAAGGCAATGGGGTACAACGCTTGTGGTTGTCAGCCATGATTTGCATTGGCTCTATTCCATCAGCGACCATCAATTTTCCATCTACAAAGGCAAGATGTTTGCCACGGGCATTGAAAATGTCATCAGCGGCCCTTTTGAACAGGCCGGCGATCAGATGCTCTTCAAGCCATTGCCGAACGGCCGGCGTATCCTGCTAAAAGACACCAGCACCCGGTCAAGCACCGCTATTATACGAAAAAAAGATATCACCCTGGATCTTGAAAAACAGGCAGGCCATCCTCAATTGAACCAGTTAGACGGAAGCATCGCTGCCATGATGCTGGAAAAAAAATCAGGATTTATCCTGGCCACCATTTCCTGCCATGACCTTTCATTTGTCCTTCGGATAACATCGGATCAGATCACCGATCTTTCCCTGTATCCGGGCAAACAGGTTGTCCTTAAATTTTTATCTACTGATGTTGAGTGGATTTAATCAGACTTTAACACTAAAAAGTACAGCCTTCCATACGTATTCATATGCCCTGCAGTATATTCAGCATAGTTATCACTGCCACAGAAAATATCGGCCCGGCCAGGCCCTTTTATGGCCCCGCCCGTATCCTGATTCAAAACAAAGAAAGATGCATTTTCCCATGTTTTGATCGGGTTGACATTAACCCGGTCAGGCAATTGTGCCTGTAAAAAGCACAGCGCCCCTTTAGGGAAAAGCCTGCTGTCCGTTGCAAGGGATCGAAATGCCGACACCTCCACAGAAAGGCTGCCATAGGGTCCGCCCTCTTCTTTTTTAAAAAACACAAAACTCTCGTTAACATGCAGCACTTCATCCATCCGATCCGGATGCAGTTCAAGCCATGTTCGAATCGCCTGCATGGACATATTTTCTTTTAATATCTCATTTTGATCAATCAGATAACGCCCGACAGATCGATAGGCATTGCCGTTGCTGCCGGCATAATGCACCCGCAAAATTGCCCCGTCTTCCAGTACAACCCTTCCGGATCCCTGGATCTCTAAAAAAAAACGATCCACACGGCTCTTTAACCAGACAACCACCTGTGCCCTTTGTGTAAAATCATCGATCCTATTGATCTGCTCTCTTTAGAAATATGGCCCCACTCTTTTTTTT
>JAKIUJ010000066.1 GCA_021647625.1 Desulfobacula sp. | reverse complement strand
TTTGAAATAATTTTTATCAGCGTGGTTTTCCCGGAGCCGTTCGGCCCGATGATTGAAACGAATTCACCCGGATGGGTTGAAAATGAGATATCCGTCAGAACTCTTTTTTTGTTATATTTGAAGCAAAGATTATCTACTTTAAGGATAGAGTTCATAATGTCACTTGCCTCCTTGAAAGTGCCCAGATAAAAACAAGGCCGCCGATAATACCTGTTATGACACCCACGGGAAGTTCAAGCGGAGAAATAATAACCCTTGCAATCACATCACAAAGCACTAAAAATGAAGCACCGGCCAGAAATGAACTTATCAGAAGTATTCTATGGTCTGTCCCTGCTATCATTCGCATGAAATGAGGAACAATAAGACCGGCAAACATGATGATTCCGGCAACAGATACGCTTAATCCCGTTAAAAAGGAAGCAATGAGAAATATATATTTTTTAGTTCTGGTTGTATTTATACCCAGATTGGCTGCTTCATCTTCACCCAGAAGCAGGGCATTTAAATCAAAACAAAAGAAATATGAAATAACAAGGCCTGCAAGGGAGCCGAAAAGTGTCATTTTTATTAAAACCGTATTGGGTTCATCAAGGGAGCCCATGATCCAGAGAACAATATTTTGAAGATCATCGGTTTTTGAGATGGCCATGAGCAGCATGACAAGAGAGGATGCAACATAGGAGATCATGACACCTGTCAGAAGCATCCGGTTTGATTTAATATTTCTTGTTTTATTGTTCAGAGAGTAAACAAGAAATATAACAAGACTTGCGCCTAAGAAACCGGATAGGGGATATGCGATAATACCTATTTTGCTGTAAAACTTAAAAAGTATGTTAATGCATACACCCAGGGAAGCCCCTCCGGAAATACCAAGCGTATAAGGTTCAACCAAAGGATTTTTGAACACGCCCTGGAGCAGGGCACCGGCCAGGCTCAGCGCTCCTCCAATGGACAGGCCCAATATAATTCTTGGTAATCGTATGCCAAAAAGGATACTGTGGTCAGCACTTCCTTTGCCATGCAAAAGAATATCAGGGATGTCTTTTAACGGGATACCTGCACTGCCGACGCATAAAGAAAGAAGGCTCACAAGTATTAATATGATCAAAAGGATAAGTACAATGATAGACCAGCGTTTTATTCTATTTTGTTTCATTTTTTTAATCTGCACTGGGTTTCAAATCAGTTGTCGGGTGGATTAAGGAAACAACCTGTCTTAACCCTTTAGCAAAGGTAACCGGAGTTGGGCTACAGATCAGTTCAGGATCAAGAACAAAAATTTGTTTTGTTTTTGCGGCATTTAAAAAACCAAATTTCATCCATCGTTGCTTTTCGATTTCGCCTGCTTTCTTTGATGTTCCCATGGTTGCAACTAAGATAACATCCGGATTTTCTTTAAGCACTTTTTCCCGGCTGTATATTCCCAATTTTTCATTTTCAGCAATATTGATTCCACCGCCATAATTGATATATTCATTGATAAAGGTGTCTTTATTGGCAGTATGCAAGGGTTTCATACCGATTTGAATAAACACCTTTTTTTTAGGAAATTGAGCAGTTTTAAGTTTAATCGTTTCAACCTCTTGTGCAGCACTTTTTATTATTTTTTCTGCCTGGTCTGTCCGACCTAAAACTTTGCCTATTTCCATTGTGATGTCACACATTTGAGAGAAAGTTTTAGGATTTATAATTTTCATCACCTTAATACCTTGGTTTTCTAAAATCTTTATCTGTTTTTCTCTTGAAAGCGAACTTGCAATAACCAGATCAGGTTGCAGACTGATGATTTTTTCAACATTCATCTGGATAACCGATCCGATTTTCTCTTTGAATTTTGCTTCTTCGGGAACATTGCAATAGGTGGTGTTGGCGATCAGCAAATCCTGAGCATTTAAAAGATATATTGTTTCAGTGATAACCGGTGATAAGGATATCACTCTTTGAGGGGTGGTGGTGTTTTCTTCGGCCATACCAAACGGCAATTGCAATACAAATATATACAATAAGCAAATCGCAAAAAAGAATGGTTTTTTTAATAAGTAAAAATCAGTTTTCATAATTATAATCCTAATATTATTTCAGGGTGTTTTTTTGATATAATTATCTTTATTCATTTTGATTCAGACGAGCCTGTGCACCTGTCAGGATTGCATTAAGAGCTGTTTTGATTGTTATGGGCATGGTGTCGGCCAAAACCATGTCTTTTATTTTTTCAATGTCATAACCTGCAATATTATCCGCGATTTTTTTACACCAGGTATTGAAGGCGCCTAAGTTTTTAATTAATCCTTTTTCATATTCATCACTGATTGCAAACGATGATTCAATAAATGCTGCATATTCAGGATCAAGGAGAAGTTCTTCTACCAGGGCTGTAAAATCGCTTCGTTTATCTTCACATCCACAATTTGCACCTGTCATCAACTGGTATATGCTTATTTTTCTCTCTTTCAGACGCTGGAAAATATTGCGGTTGGCAACAATGCCGTTTTGTTTTAGAACAGCCTCTGTAACGCCTGCATATACGGCCTTTGCAATAAGTTCACCCATTTTTGTGTGCCCTCCGGAATTTTTTATTTCCAGGCCGGTTCCCTGTACCACAAGGATATTATCAGTGCCGGTGCCGGTGGCTTCATTTATCAGGGGAGTATAGCTGGATCTAATATCCATATCTTCCAAAGCTGCTGTTTTGCTTTCTGTTGCTGTTATGATTGTGCGTATTATTGCTCTTTTGGAAAGCTTCATATTTGTTAAAAGTATGATATTGATAGTTCCGGGTTCATAAAAGTTGCCTGTATCTTTTGACATTCTTACGGCATTGCCCAGAACACCTGCGGTTACCAGGGCGTAAACCTTCATATCTTTATAGGTTGCATCTTGAATGGAAAGGTTATCCATATCTGCACCGGTAATTAAAAATGAAGTGGTTTGTTTATGTCTTTGTATAGCGGTTAAGATTGATGATTTGATATGTTCAATTCCATGTTTATGGCTCGGTCCCCAGGTGGGGGGAGGAGAATAATGATTTCCAATACTTGTTATATTGTCCCGTTCGCCTTCAAGGGTTGAAACTATGGATTGGGCAGATTTGAAATCAATGACCAGGGTTTTATTCTCAAAATCATAAACCGTATTGCTGATGATTGAAGCAGATTGAATATATTCAAGATCTACTTTAACAGGTTTTGTATGAATAATACCTGTGGGAAGTATATTATTTTCAGGTTCTGAAAATTCCCGGGTATATATAACCGAGGAAAGCCAGGATATAAAATATCCTGTGTTGGTGGAGGCTCTGCATGTCAGATCACAAGGGAAATAATAATAAATCTGATTATTTTTTATAGCATCTACATTTTTCCATCCTGATTTTGAGAAAAAGTTCTTTGCAGCCTCTTTGTCAGGGCCACAGCCATAAATAACTTCGGGATTATATTTTATCCACTCTTCTTTTGTAACAGATATGACATTTCCTTTTCTGCCAAAGTCAGGGGAAATACCTCCTGCAGTACGAATAATCTCATTTTGAAAGGAATCACTGCCAGGAGTCATGATACTGTTTTTTCCCATAAGCCTTATGACTCGTTTCTTTTTTAAATCATCAATGCGAGCTAATTTTTGTTGTATATGATTAATTTCAAACTTATTCTTTTCAATAATCTTTAAAGCTTGTTTTTCACAATTAAAAATTTTACCTAAAACTGCTATGTTTTGATACGAATTTTCAATGGTATCTGCTTTATAAATAAATAGCTTACGGCCTTTTTTCTTAAATCTTCTGATGATATTTTTGTGGATCTCAGAAAGAATAATCATATCCGGTTTCATAGTTTCAATTTTATCAATTGATGGGTGAAAAAAACCACCTATGATTTGTTTGCCGTCAGCACCGGCAAGAGTTATATCATGGTAAGTAATGGCTTTAACATATTTTTCTGCGCCCAACTTAAAAAGTATCTCTGTGGCTGATGGCACAAGAGATACAACCCTTTGCGGTGGCTCAAGGAACATTAAATGATTTCCTTTTGAGTCCCGAATATTTACAGGATATGCAGCTTCTGATGCAGAGCAAATCAGAAGGAATCCGGTAAGGATTAAAACAAAGGTATTAATACTGGATATTTTTTTCTTTTGCATTTGCAAAAAAGTCCTTTTAGGAAAAGTTATGTTTAAAATTTTTTTATCCTTTATCAGTCCCGGATTTCATAATCAGGCTCATCATTCAATCCTTCCGGATGGTTTGGGGTGCGATATAGCTTCCCATCTTTGTTGAATTCATAGTCCGGCTTCCTGCCAAACCCAAGCTCGTGATACTCTGTCCTGTATAATTTTTCATCATTACCGAAATCATAATCAGGATGCTCGGTCTATCCTAATGAGTGAAAAACAGTTCTAAATAATTTACCGTCAATTATTGTGTAGACTGGAAAACTATTTTCCAAAGAATATGAGTCTGAAACCTTGAAAATTTTTGGATTATACGGATTCATTTTATTTTTCCTTTAATAGCTAAACCAACAATTCATATTACCCAGGGCGGATTTTTCCAAATCCTGCCCTGTTTTATTTTAATCGTGATTAGAAATTATATCTCATACTTATATAAAAATTTCTTCCCGGCATGGGGTATCCTTTTATGTATTCATACTCCTTATTGAACAGGTTGTTGATGCCGGCACCCAGTGTTAAGCTGCCTTTTTTTTGTGTTGAAAACAGCATCTTGCTAATTGTTAAATCTGTGACTGTAAAATCTTCTACTTTTATATCCTGATACGGCGATCCGCTTTCATAATCAGTGATTGTCTTTTTCCCGGTATAAGCGAAATTAAGCTTTGCTGAAAACCCATTGAAATCTGACACTGAAATACCATATGCTGCTGTTAAGTCAGATGTTTCCAGAAGATTTGTATTTGTTACCCTGTCTTTATATTCAGTAAGATATGTAAATCCTGCAAAGGGTTTGATTTCGAATTCCCAACCGAAATAATCACCGATATCAACACTTAGGTCTCCCTCAAAACCGGATATTCTTGCTTTTCCAACATTGTCCCATGATTTATCTCCGTTTGGGCGGGTGACAGATTCTATTTTGTCTTTAAAATCAGTATGAAAATAAGTTAAAGAACTGGATAATGACCTGTAAAAAAAGTCTATCCCCCCTTCGTAAGTTTTGCTTTTTTCAGGTGAAAGGTTGGGATTTCCCACATAATTTCTGCCCCAGACAGAGTAATCTGCGGCCATCTGGTCAGCACCTGGCATGACAAAGGATTCTGAATAACCAGCCCGAAGTTTTAAAGAATCTGTTAAAAGATATGCAAGGCCGACATTAGGGGTAAGGTTGCTGTCCTTAGCCGTTTTCCCGGCAGGTTCTATGACCTTGACTTCATATACGTCATACCTTAATCCGGCAGACAGAATCAGGTGCTCTTCCAGAAGTTTTACTTTACCCAGTAAAAAACCGGCAGGGTTGGTATAGGATGTTTTTTTCGGGTCCCAGGTGGCCTCAACATCATAATCAGCCCAGTCAAATCCAGTGGTAATCAATGTGTGTCCAAAATCTATCGAGACCTGTGCCTGGACACCTTGATTGTCTGTTTTCCGTTCAGAAGGGATGCCATTGTCCCATCCATCCGGGTTGCTGTCAGTGGGGTCAAACCACTTGTCTATATCTTTGCCTTTGAAATAATTGAATTTCCACAAAAAAAATGCATCTGTTGTCTGTCCGTCCAATACCACATCATACGAATGATTTGATTTGTCCGTGTAGTCATCAAGATCGTTTTGACTTAAATAATTTGGAGAGCCTGCTTCTTCTATTTCAACGCCATGATAAATCAAAGCAATTCGGTTGTCGGGGAAAAATTCATACCCTAAATTCAGGCTTATATTCTCTAAGGCTTTTAACCCGGTGTTCTGGTATTTCGTACCATTGGCTGTTGTATAATCATCTTTGCTCTCTTTTGTGATACTCCCTGAAAAATCAAATCCCTTGAATTCTCCGGCAAGCCCGGCACTTGCCTCTTGATGCTGGAAACTGCCTAACTTCCCTTCAGCGAAAAAAGATAAATTTCCTTCTCCCTGCCGGGTAATAACATTAACAACACCGCCCATTGCAGCAGAACCGTATTGAACAGATGCAGACCCTTTAACAATTTCTATCCGCTTAACATTTTTAGTCATGATTTTTGCCACATTTCCTGTGCCTGCTCTTCGGCCGTTGAGCAAGATTAAAACATGGCCTTTTAAATCATTTCCATGGGAATCGGTTCTGAATCCACGGATACCAATGGTGGTGAGGTTTCCCGGATATTTTTTTATTGTACCGACTCCTTTTTGAGCCAGAAGATCCCCAACATTCCTGGCTGCTGACAGTTTGATTTCCTTTTCATCAATCACGGTAACATTATTGACAATTACTTTTTTTGTTTCTTTGACTCTTCCTGCAGTTACAACAACAGTTTCCATTGTTTCGACAGGTGAATTTTCTAACTGATTTTCATTTGCAGTACAAATTCCAGCTGTAATTAAGAAAATGACAGCAGCGTTAACCAAAAATATCTTCATTTGACTCACTCCTTCTTATCGGATTAAAGTATCGAAATTAAATCCACGAAATTAAATCCAATGGTTCGGAGCAATAAAAAAAGCCCCGGACCGATAATGTTAATCGATCTGGGGCTATCCCTTTCTTTCCTCAAGATCTTGTTATAATTCCCTCGTCCACGGGGAATACAGCAATTTGTCCGGCAGGTCTTCTGACTTGTGGATCATCCTAATTGCTTTTGCCTTCCCATCTGTTTTCCAACCGACAGTGGCGTAATAAAGCGTTCGTCCTCACATACAGCGGCGGGCCCGTCCCTGATTTTCACAGGAGTTCCCTTTTAAGCATTTTTTGCACCTGAACACCAAAGTTCCTACTTAGAAAAAAACTAAAAGTCAATATTTAAAAATTATTTCCTTACTGAAAGAATACCAAAGTCGACCCTGAAATTGCATAAAAAAGAAGTAAATATATAGTAAAAAAAGCTTGAGGAAGTCTATGAATAAAGGTTATAATAAGTTTACGAGACAAAAAAACAACCCTATTCAAGAGGCCACCTCAAGTGAAGTCCAGTAAAACACAAATTTATACTAAATTCCATAAAATCCTTCAGATTTGATTTGAAGATCAACAACTCACTTCCTTTTCAGGCCTTTTGATTTTTCAACTATTGTTTAAACGGATGGATTTGAAAAATAAACTTAAAAAATGCTTTTCCCATATGAAGATGTCTCCGATTTTCGGCCATCATTTTATCGTTATGCTTCTTGTCGTTCATTTGATTTTGGGCTTTCGGAGATTGAGAGAAATTGATTATTATCGAGATGACCCTCTTGTTCTCCGTTTATTGGGATTGAAAAAGCTTCCAGATGGCAGGTTTCATGCTTCAGTACTTCGAGAAAGTTAAATCACAAGTGCCGGGAACCATCATTGAATCTCGCATGGACAGTGCTTTTTTTAACCAAAACATTATTTCTTTAATGGCAGAAAAGCGTTTAAAATTTACAGCTTCTATCCCTTTTGCAAGGTTTGCTGAACTCAAAACAATGATTGAAGACTGTAGTTCATGGCAAGACATTGATAACAAGAAATGGGTGACCCCAGCTTTACTGCTTAATTGAAAATTTCAAGCTTTATATCCCACATTGTTATTATGAATTTATTTTCTCAATCTGCGATTTAAAATAAATCAATAAAAACAATTTGTTACACAAAAATAGGTAAAAACCCCTATGAAAAGATTTTCCTATATTGTGATATTTTATTACTCGGTAAAAAATTATCCTAAATCACCGTAAATACTGCTAAATAGGGCTCTTGATGTTGGGAAATATGGGCACATTTCTTGCAACTGCTGTGTAGGTTTAGGATAAAGCCAAACCTGTTATGAAACAGGGACGGAAAGCCAAAGGGTCTCATGGGGAGATACCCTGATTGCTATTGATATAAACATTGATTAAAGGAGAAATTTTAAAAATGAAAAAATGTTATACTTTATTAATAATTTGTTTCTCAGTTTTTTTTCTATCCAGTAACGTTATTGCGACCACATTGTACGTTGATGCTGCTCCAAATGTATACGGATCTTCGAACTATGCTCCTTGGGAAACAGCAACCTTTTCTGCGGTAGCAGCAGGAACCTTTGTCAACATGAGCAATGGTATTAATTCCGTAAATATTGGTACTACTGATTTCGAAATCCAGGATGAAGTTGTATACAGCTTTGGTGATTTGGGGAGTCGTTTAACTTGGATCTATTATTTAGAAGGGGAGACTGTTGCGAACCTAAATGGTCGTATCAAAGTTAGCCTTCTCAATACCTGGGATGGCGTTCAAGATGATTTTTATTTTGCTTACTATGGATCGACTTGGTTAGTGCCTACAAAAATTTATGACTATGATAGTGATGGCGATAATGTCGTCGATGGTGTGATCGGGCTGGCTGGAATGGCTTGGTGGGGAGCATATAATACAAACACTCAGGCAGAGCTTGATTCTGATATAGCCTCATGGGCAACGGTAGCAGAATCTTGGGAATTTACCGTAAAGATAGATGGAAACGAAGAGTCAATAATCTCCAACAGAGCACCAGTGCCAGAACCAACTACAATGTTACTCTTCGGTATCGGCCTTTTAGGGCTCGCAGGAGTTAACAGAAAAAAACAATAGCTACAAGTTTTATAATGCAGATTTAAAGGCAGGGTCAGGTATGGTTCTGCCTTTTCTGTGTCCCATTCAATTTTTAATATAGAAATCACTCTTCTTACAGATTTCATTCGAATATCTTTATTTTAGGATAAAACATCCGGCTTATAGATGGCTTTCATTCAACCTTCTTATTACCTATTGCCTGACCGGAACACCTGAAGTCCTATAGTATATATCGAACTTTTGTGCTTAGCCATCGGAGCTTTAGCCATCGGAGCTTTAGCCATTGAAAGCTTCGAATGGAGTTATTACGAGTCCATCAACTTTTAATCTGGAAAAATAATTACCCAAGATTCCAAGATTTTCGATTTGATTTTGTTTTTCTATCAGGGTACTATTCATTTTGACAAGTTTCCTATCTTTATGATTTGATTGCTTTTTGTCAAATAATACATATTCCGGATAGTGACTATGGTCAATATATTTAATTATTTCATATGGTTAAGCTTAACGGCATATAAAAAATCAAGTCGGAAAGTTGAATTATTAATAAGAAGGCGGTATTTATTTATCTGCGATGAACTATAATTAAAAGTATCTTTACGTGTATAAAAATGGAAAAAAATTAAAAAATAATGTTAATCCAGGCACAGGATTTGCAAATTTTGAAATTGAAAATTAAACTAAAATTAAAGGTGACAACATGACAGAAGTTATTTTTGAGTTTCTCGGGAAAATCGGTTTTGTGCATCCACTGCATCCGGCACTGACTCATATCCCCATGGGAATGGTAATGGGAGCGGTTACGTTTCGAATGGCCTCCTTTCTTCCCAAATTAAAAATGTTAGCCAGAACCGGATATCACTGTATCATCTTAGGGCTTTTGGGAATTTTTCCAACGGCTTTTTCGGGTTACCTGGACTGGCAGAATACGTTTGGCGGAGAGTGGGAATTTTTGATTATCTTAAAAATGGTTCTGGCCGGTATTCTGCTGATTGTCTTAACTACAATCGCAATTATAGATGACCCGGAACAACCAAAGCTGGACAAAAGGACATTATTGTATCTTTTGACTATTCTTCTTGCCATTGGCCTGGGCTTTTCAGGTGGACAGCTTCAATACGGTTAAGGCACAAAAACATAAATAAATCATCCATTGAAATTAAATGCTTTTTGTGCCCGGTTTGAGCTTCTTATATCGACTTTGGTTCAAATTTTGGATGGTTTTAATTTGATACCGGGCCTAACTCAAGGAGTGGTAAATATGAAAAATAATTTATGGATATCAATATTGTTTATAATGGTTTTTTTTCTCCCCCTGTCAGTGTCTGCCATGGATTATCAGCATACGCTTCAAGCAAAGGGTCTGTCGTTTTCATGGTCCCTTGATGGTGATAAAATTCATGTATCCTTAACCGCTGAGACCACAGGCTGGGTTGCCATAGGATTTGATCCGGAAAAAGCCATGCAGGGAGCCAATATCATTATTGGTGCTGTTAAAAAAGGGAAATTTAAAATCGAAGATCATTATGGTGACAGAAAACGAGGTCACAGCAATGATGAAAAACTGGGCGGCACCAATGATGTATTGAACCCTGCCGGTATCGAAGAAGACGGTGTGACGACTATTTCTTTTTCTTTTCCTTTAAAGAGCGATGATAAGTATGACAAACCGATTCAAACAGACGGGATTATGAAAATTATGCTGGCCCATGGTGCAGGCAAGGATTCGTTCAGGAATCGCCATCCATACCGCACCATTTATGAAGTCAATCTGTCAACCGGCGAAAATAAGAAACTAAAATGAAGCCAATAAAACTTATGTCGGTGCTTTTGGGCCTTTGCTTTTTTATGGGTTTAATTGTCGCATCGACGGTTTTTTCAGCAAATGAAAAAGAAACAGGGAGTGGCATGATAGATTCTGCTCAGGTCAGCCCTGTTTCAAAAAAAACTGGTACGGGTGAACACAATCAGGTCCGCCATGACAAGATGATAATGGCTGCCAAAAAAGAAGATGCCGGCATTGCGCAGCAGGTAAAGGTGGAAGAGCAACTCGGTGAATTTATCTTTAAGGATGCTGTGTTTAAAGATTCCACCGGCAAGCAAGTCCGGTTAGGCGATCTTTTTGACAAGCCTGTTGTGATTTTGCCCATCTATTTTATGTGTACCTCGATATGTAATTTTTTACAGGCGGATCTTGCCAATGCCTTGAATCAGGTCGGCCCGGAACCGGGAAAAGATTTTAATGTTATCTCTTTGAGTTTTGCCGATGATGAAGATTATACAAATGCCTATACGGCCAAACAAAATTATATGAACCTGATCACCAGAGATTTTCCGCCGGAAAACTGGTTCTATCTGACCGGCGACATGACAAATATCCGCAAAGTAACCGATTCTCTCGGATATTTTTTTATTAAGAAAAAAAAACATTTTTATATCCATCCTTCAGCCATGATGGTATTGGCTAAAGACGGCATGATAACACGGTATCTTTACGGTCCGAATTTTCTTCCCTTTGACATCGGCATGGCGCTCAGCGAGGCTGAAAAAGGCGAAACCGGTATTTCAATCAAAAGAGGGGTCTTGGCTTTTTGCTTTGACTATGATCCTGCTAATAAAACCTATGTGTTTAAAATCTTCAGAATAACTGGGACAGCAATTTTAATATTGCTGTTGGGTTTTGTTGCCTTTCTGGTCTATCCATCGAAAAAGAAATCCCGGGAGAGTCCCTGAGAGAGACCTGAAAAGAGACAGGATGGTAAAGACAAAACTGTCTCATGATACAGAATAATCCTTTTTTTATAAGGCGACTATTTTTTATGAGGCAAACATGGAAACTGTAAAATCATTTTTTGAAACTCCGGCCCCGGCTCGATTCAAAGGCGTTTTGTCCTGGCTGATCACCACCGATCACAAACGAATAGGTCTAATGTATCTGTTTGCTATCATTTTCTGGTTTCTGCTTGCTGTAGTTTTGGGCGGTCTGCTCCGTTTGGAGCTTATGTTCCAGGGAGAAACATTTCTCAGTGCCCAATTGTATAATTCCGTGTTTACCCTGCATGGGGTAATCATGATTTTTTTATTTATCATTCCTGCACTGCCTGCGGTGTTTGGAAATTTCTTTTTGCCCATACAAATCGGCACGGATGATGTGTTTTTCCCAAAATTGAATCTTTTGTCCTGGTATTTGTATATGGCCGGTGGCGTCATTGCAGTTATTTCCCTTTTTTCGGATGGTTTTCCGGATACAGGGTGGACCTTTTATGTGCCTTTTTCCATTTCCACCAACACCAATGTGTCCACTGCTGTTTCTGCAGCCTTTGTGCTTGGGCTGGCATCCATGCTTACAGGACTCAATTTTATCACCACCATTCACCGGATGCGGAACAGAGCCATGGGATGGCTGCAGATGCCGTTATTTACCTGGACACTTTATGCAACTTCCTGGGTGCAGTTATTAGCCACACCTGTTATTTCCATTACCCTGATTTTGGTCGTTATTGAACGTTACCTGGGAGTCGGGTTGTTTGACCCGTCAAAAGGAGGAGACCCGATTCTTTATCAGCATCTTTTCTGGATGTATTCCCATCCTGCCGTTTACATTATGATCCTTCCCGGCATGGGTGTTATTTCGGAAATTATTCCTGTTTTTTCAAGAAAATCGATATTCGGGTATAAAGCAATTGTGGCATCATCCATGGCCATTGCAGTTGCAGGCTCCCTTGTCTGGGCACACCACATGTATACAAGCGGGATGAGTGATACAGCCGTGTTTGTATTTTCTTTATTAACATTTGTGGTGGCCATTCCATCAGCCATAAAAGTGTTTTCCTGGGTGGCTACGCTGTATAAAGGATCAATACAGATGACCCCACCCTTGTTTTTATCCCTTTGTTTTATCTACCTGTTTTCTGTTGGCGGACTGACAGGTCTGGTATTGGGTGCGGCCGGAGCCAATATCCATGTTCATGATACTCATTTTGTCGTGTCACACTTTCATTTCACAATGTTCGGGGGGACGGGGTTTGCTTTTTTTGCAGCACTGCACTATTGGTGGCCTAAAATGTTTGGACGCATGTACAACTTTAAAATAGCATATATCGCGTCAATTCTTGTGACCGGAGGATTCATCTTCCATTATGTACCCATGTTTATTTTAGGGTTGCAGGGGATGCCGCGGCGTTATTATGATTATTTACCCCAGTTTGAGTCAGGTAATTTTCTTGCCGGATTTGGAGCCGCCTTCATGATTGTCGGCATCTTTTTAATGTTTGCCAATTTGTTGTTGACCCTGAGAAAAGACAGGGATGCCTCATCAGATCCCTGGGGGGGGATCACACTGGAATGGCAGACAGCCTCTCCGCCACCGCTTCATAATTTTACAACAGAACCCGAAGTGCTGGATTATCCCTACGATTTTACCGGGGTTGTGGAGAAATATTCCAAAAAACCGAAAGGAGAATAGATGTCGTCCAAATCTTTTAATTCCGGTTCTCATACGTCCGGTCAAGATGAATCGGGCAAGAAATTTGGCATGTGGCTTTTTCTTTACACGGAGATTATCCTGTTCGGCGGTCTGTTTGTTTTATATGCAGTCTATTTTGCCAAATATACGGGTGATTTTATTGAAGGCGGAAAAGAGCTCAATCGTCTTTTTGGTGTGGTTAATACGATAATTCTTTTGATATCAAGCTTTGCAGTTGCTGCGGCCGTCACAGCCATTCAAAAAAAAGAAAAGATAAAATCCATGGCCGGTATCATTACGGCATTGTTGTGTGGACTTATTTTTTTAATTAACAAATATTTTGAATGGAGCCATAAAATTCACAATGGGATTTATCCTAACTCGGAAAAATTAGTGGATGGTCCGGATGGGTTAAATCAATTTTTTGGACTTTATTATGTCATTACCGGCCTGCACGGGGTGCATATCATCATCGGAATGACCCTGCTGCTGATCAGCCTTATATTTGTCATGACAAACAGGGTGGCACACAACCGGTTTGCAATGCTGGAAAACTCAGGTTTGTATTGGCATCTGGTGGATTTGATTTGGATTTTTATCTTTCCCCTGTTTTATCTGGTTATTTAGTGGCTGACCGAAAACCCGTGTTTGGACGAAAAATTGCCCGTATATAAGGCAATAGGAGATGATATAGATGGAAAATCAACAAGAACAGCATATCATAGGATATAAGACTCTTTTAAATGTCCTGTTGCTTTTATTTGTTCTTACCGGCATTACCGTGGGGGCCTCATACCTCGACCTTGGACAACTCAATGTCTGGCTTGCCTTATTCATTGCGGCGATCAAAGGAACGCTTGTGCTGTTTTTTTTCATGCACATGAAATATGAGGGACGGGCGCTGAGGTGGTCGTTTCTCGGGACCATCTTTTTTCTTTTTATAATGATTAGTTTTACATTTTGGGATGTTGCATTCAGATGAGGTTTAAAAAATGAATGATATTGTAAATCCAGCCACATTGGTAGACAGGTCTTTGTATTTTATTATCGGGTTCTCGTTTATCTTTCTGTTTGCCATCACCGTTGTCATGATTTTTTTTGTTGTTCGTTATAGGAGAAGCAAGAATCCGATTCCAAAGGATATTCGCGGCAATAAGATGTTGGAGACAGTCTGGGTGGTACTGCCCGCCTTTATCGCTCTGTCCATGTTTGTTTCAGGATGGAAATCTTATTCAGGATTGCGAAATGTACCCGAAGGTGCCATTGAAATAGAAGTGGTGGGTCAGTCTTTTTCCTGGTTGTTGTATTATCCCAACGAAAAAGAGACGGAAAATGAAATTGTGTTCCCGATAAACACGCCCATAAAATTGAATCTCACCTTTTCAGATGTGATTCACAGCCTTTTTATCCCGGCCTTTCGGGTCAAAGTGGATGCCGTGAAAGGTATTGAAACCTATGCCTGGTTTTTACCCGAAAAGATGGGAGAATATTTTTTCCAGTGTACGGAATTTTGCGGTACAGGCCATGCAGACATGGTGGGTGTGGTAAAAGTTGTATCACAGCAGGAATATGAAGAATGGGTAGAAAAAGATGATGAGTGGTAACAAAATAAATATTGCTTTCACATCAGTCGCGCGTCCATTCCAGACAATTGGATATTATCTGGAATTGTTCAAGTTGCATCTTTGTCTGTATATTGGTTTTTCCGCCGTCTTCGGGTTTGTCGCAGCCCAGGGAACATTGTCTCTCAACGCTTTGGCCGTTGGAGGACTTATCTTTGTACTGGCCTGTGGTTCAGCGGTCTTAAATAATATTCAGGATAAAGAATTCGATCGATATTTTAAACGGACGCATAACCGGAGCCTGCCTGCCGGAAAAGTGCCGGTTGCCCATGCATTAATCATTTCTTGCGTTATGATTGCCTCAGGTCTTACAGGGCTTTGGGCCGCAGCTGGATTCTTTTCGTTTTTTTTGGGAGTGTTCACTGTCTTGTGTTACAATGCTCTTTATACCCCAATGAAGAAAAAAACCTTACTGGCTATCCTGCCGGGCGCTTTGTGCGGCATGCTGGCCCCAATGATTGGCTGGACTGCTGCAAAAGGCTCATTCACAGATCCGGCCATTCTGGTTATCATGACGGTCTTTGGTTTGTGGCAGGTCCCTCATTTTTTTATCATCGTGTTAAAAACCCGTGATAGGATGGTCCACCAGATAAACACGCATCGTTTTCCGAGTTTTTTAAAGGTTTTTTCCACCCGGGAAATAAAATTGCAAATTTTGATATGGACAAGTCTGTATACCCTTGCCATGCTCTTATTCCTCCAGCACGGGGCAATTGGTCATGATGCACTTTTTAAAACATTGTTTTTAAATGCTGTAACCAGTTGGGTTTTAATAGTGTGGGTCGTTTTTAAAAAAAAATCTCCCATCACCACGGCCTTTGCCGGTATCAACCTGTCCATGTTGGTTTTTATGGGAGCAGGTATCTGCGATAAATTGTTTTAGTTTATCCGTAAAAAAAAATTGTCCTGTATTCCAGTATAATGTATACTTATCATTATATTTTTTTTAAACATGAGATTGCGTATGCAGCATATGAAACAAGATGGTAGATCAAACACCGGGTGGATATCATTTAAAATAACCGCAGTATACATAATCTTATCGGCTCTATGGATATTATTATCCGATCAAGTATTATATTTTTTTGTACCGGATCCCGGGATCATGACGAAAATCCAAATGATAAAAGACTGGGTCTTTATTCTTATCTTGGCATTGATAATATTTTTCTTTTTACAAAGAGAAATTAGAAAATATCTAACTACCGGAAAAGTACTGCAAAAGAGTGAAGAAAAATACAGGAGAATTTTCGATAATCTCCAAGATGGATATTTGTGGGCCGATAGTGATGGAAATATTCTGCTCGCCAATCAGTTTGCGGCAAATATTCTTGGCTATGACCTAAAAGAATTGATGCAGAAAAATATGGCGCAAGATATCTATTTTGTCCCTGAAGATCGAGAGACTGTCAAAGAAATTATGATCCGGAATGGTGAGATAGATAACTACGAACTTGCTTTTAAAAGAAAAGACGGTCAAAAAATAATCGTAGAAGCCAATTCTCATCTCCTATACGATGAAAAGCAGCAACGATCTATGGAGGGCACATTCAGGGACATTACCTTTCGTAAACAGGCTGAAACGGCTCAGGCAAATCTTGAAAAGCAGCTGCGCCAGGCTCAGAATATGGAAGCTATTGGTACTCTTGCAGGCGGGATAGCGCATGATTTTAATAATATCCTTTCATCTGTTATGGGTTATACAGAGTTGGTGCTTTATGAGATGGAAGAAGATACCTTGCAATATGGAAATCTCAGTCAGGTGATGAAAGCTGCAAACCGTGCTAAAAATCTGGTGCAACAAATTCTTACTTTTAGCCGGCAGACCGACCAGGAACAAAAACCGTTTCAGGTAAAGTTAATAGTAAAAGAAGCACTTAAGCTGCTCAGGGCCACAATACCGTCTACAATAGAGATCAGACACAATATCCAAAGTGATGCAATGATTATGGGTGATTCGACTCAGATTCATCAAGTTCTTATGAATCTGTGTACCAATGCGACTCATTCCATGGAGGATTCAGGAGGATTGCTGACGGTTGATCTTATTAGTGTGGGACTTGATTATGAGATGTTTTTGAACTATCCAGGTTTAAAACGAAAACCATATATACTATTAACTGTAACCGACGTAGGTCCCGGCATGACTCCATCTGTTTTGGAAAAAATATTTGATCCCTTTTTCACGACCAAGGAAAAAGGCAAAGGAACCGGCATGGGGCTATCTGTTGTTCATGGAATAGTTCATAGTCATGGAGGCAAAATCTATGCTTCCAGTGATCCGGGAAAAGGATCTGTTTTCAAAGTTTTTTTACCAACCATCAAAAAAAATTTCAAACCGGAAAATAGAAATGAAAAGCCTATTCCTACCGGCACTGAAAACCTACTCCTCATTGACGACGAACCTGCTATAGTGGATATGGGTAGACAGATTCTTGATTCTCTGGGATACCAAGTTACCATCAAAACCAATCCCATTGAAGCTTTAGAACTATTTGGTGCAGAACACAAAAAATTTGATCTTGTCATTACCGATATGACCATGCCAAAAATGACAGGTGCGAGTTTAGCTAAAGAATTGATGCGTATAAAACCTGATGTTAAGGTTATACTTTGTACCGGGTTCAGTTCAATGATTGATGAGAAGAAAGCAATAGCTCTGGGTTTCAAAGCTTTTGTTTCAAAGCCCATATTAAAGCGTGAGATTGGGAAGGTCATCCGAGAGGTATTAGACGGTTAGCGGCCCTATTTTAATTTTAAAGGCTTTTTTCAGCATGAATCATTGCTGTGATACCCTTGTGAAGAGTTTTGATAATCCGGGATTCAGTAATACCAAGCCGCTGACGGTTGCTGATATCAAATACGGCCTTTTTAACTTGTGTCTTTTCTCCCCCTGTACCCCGGATTTGAAGGTTATGTTGTTTTGCAAGTTTGTGCAGCAGCTCTTTTTTTTGTTCAAGTTTTTCAAGGCGGATATGAACACCAGCCCGCATGGTTGTACCGATATTTGTGGGGCAGGATGTTAAAAAACCATGGTTGCTGTCATGGGCGAAATCAAGCAGTTCACTTAAGGCATCAATTGCCCGGCCAAGCCGGTTGAATACACTTTCAAAATTAGAAGATTTTTCCATACTGATGATTCTTAAATGGTCTTCTTCATTAATCCAGACCAAAAATTGTTTATCTAAGGAATGAAACACACCGCGATGTCGGGGAAAGTCCAGGTTAAATCCTGCAGCCTCCTGAAACCGGTCTCCTTTTTTAAAGAGAAGGTTTTGCTTTTTTAATTGATATAAGTGTGTGGCCTCTGCTTGTTCAAAAGAGGCGTAGGCTCCTTTCAGGTCTCCTGGCAAACAGTCTAACGCATTAATAATTTTATCTTCAACCTTTTGCCGTTCATTTAACGACAGGTTACAGGGGAAAGAATACCCCTTAAGATTTCTTGCCAGGCGGATTCGGGTGGATCTTATATATTGACCTGCAGGATCCGGGTCGGGAAGGGCAAGGGGCTTGAAATCAGAGCCAACACGATGATTTGTGTTTTTATGATAGTCTAGGATGATGGGATCAAGAACAGGATTAAATTTTTTATAAGAATCCTCATCGCCGGCATAAATTCCAATAGAACTGTCCGGATTCTTTAGTCCGGATCGAATGGCTTGGTCGATGGTAAATCCTGATAAAGTGCTAAGATGTCTTAATTTTTCATAAATATTTTCAGTCAGGTGTTTTTTGATCAGAGAACGGGATTTTTTGGAAAAATCAGGATGCCCCAAGAGTCTCAGCTTTCATATTTAGAGGACTGGGAAGATATACCCCGGGCCAGTGTTGTCTGTATCCGATCTAAGATGAGACAGTCGGTGTGGCACTTGGGGAGTTCTTTTTTATTGACGCAATTGAGGCAAGGGCTTTTGATCAAATAACCGATTTCAAAATCGAACCTGTCTCTATTTATAATATTGTCCATAATTTCTTCAATACCAGATATTAATAATAATTTACATATATCAATTGCAGACAGGATCGTCAATATCTGCATTTTATCTTGATTTTTAAAGCGAATATGAGACAATGAGCTATATTTTCGAATGCTAATCTTTTTAGATCGATATCATTTTTTTCAGGAGGGTCGTCCATGCTAAACCGTATCAGTATTAAAGGTCGAATGTATCTAATTATTGCTTCAATTCTTGTTCTTTTCATTCTAATGATAGGCTTTGCCATTAATAGTAATAAAAAAACAAAGATTCTGGCCATAGAAAAAATGGGTCAGGCACTGCTTGAAGCCCAGAAGGATAAAATCAAGGTGGCAACCCACTCAATGGCTGTTGCGCTTTCTAATATGCTCAAAGATGCTGATTCGGAAGAAAAAAAAATAAATATCGTAAGAAAAGGGTTGGCAGGGATACGGTTTGAAGCTGATAAATCCGGTTATTTTTTCGTTAATAAAGACACCACAATGATCGCCCACATAAAAAAGAGCCTCCTTGGCAGGGACTTGAAAGGGCTGAAGGATAAAAATGGAGTTTTGCTGATTCAGGAGTTAAAAAAACAAGCAGAGAGCGGTGGTGGTTTTGTGACGTATATATGGGATAAGCCTGGTAAAGGTGATACACCCAAACTTAGCTATGCGCAAATGATACCCGGTACGAAATTTTGGATTGGCACAGGTGTTTATCTCGATAATATTGATGCTGCAAAGGCAGATGTAGGAAATGATATCAGTGCCGTTAGCAAGGCATTGATAATTAAAATGGGGATCATCTCCGGAATTTTTTTCATGGGTATTGTTGCATTGTGCCTTGTTATTGTTATCGGTATTGGTGCGTCTTTAAACGAGATGATCGTCAATTTTGACGATGTGGCAAAGGGCGAGGGAGACCTGACAAAACGGATTAAGATACAATCTAAAGATGAGCTGGGAACGCTTGCCGAATTGTTCAATTTGTTTATGGAAAAACTTCAACCCATAATAAAACAATTATCCAATGATTCTGCAAAGATAGATCAATCATCATCGGAATTGGTTAATATGGCCACCGATA
>JAKIUJ010000065.1 GCA_021647625.1 Desulfobacula sp. | reverse complement strand
GTCCATGCAATAAGCCCCTGTATATGTTAGTCACCTTGGCTTTATTACATGTTTTTGCTTGCTTGTCCAGTTTTATGTATAACTTATTATTATAATGAATCATATTCAATGGCGTGAAATCACCCTGCTCTTTTCCTATTAAAATATATCGACAATATTGATCTCAGGAAACAGATCCAGAAGATGCTTAACAAAATTGAAGGTTCAAATAAATTGGGCAAAGCAGTTTTTCACGGCAAAAATAAAGAATTTAAATATGCTGGGAAAAATGAACAGCTCGTAGCCGATGCGTGTAAAAGACTCATTGAAAATTCAATAATCTGTTGGAATTATGCTTATTTGACAAGGCTCATAGCGAATGCTGAATCAAAGGAACAAAAAGAGATTTTAATAAAAATTATTAAAAACAAATCTGTGGGTGCCTGGGAACATATTAATCTTGGTGGTACTTTTGATTTTTCGGATGATGCACTGAGTGACGAGTATAATTTTAAATTAGAGCAACTTTTGAATGTTACAATATAGGTTCCAGGATTGTATTAAAAATTTTTGTATTTTTTCTGGAAGGTCCAAAAGCATGAATTGCGCATTTTATCGCAAGGTTACGTAATATCTCGTGACGGATTTACCCTAAATGTTTAATGGAACAGCAATAATAAGATCGGGGTACATCTATTGCAATGCCCCAAACAAAAGCGGGATTGAACCTTGTCGTTGAGAGGCCCACAGGCGGTATACAAGGCGGATAAATTTCCGTGAGGGGTGGCAGGGGCATTTATGGCAAGGACGATTTGCCCCATTGATCATGGAAGAAAATTATTTATTGGCGTGTACCCGATACATTGAACTCAATCCGGTTCGTGCAGGATTGATGAAACAAGCCGAAGATTGGCCCTGGAGCATGCCAAAGCGCATATTAAAGGCTGTTTTGGCTATCCATTATTAAGAACTCCACTTTTTTCTGGTAAAAAAGATATTCAGATAAAGATATGTGCCCAAAAGGCTGCCAAGACTGTCAGCCAGAAAATCTCCAATGGACGCGTCCCGTGAAGGGACAAAGGCCTGGTGGATTTCATCGGAAAGCCCATAAAAACTTGTGAAAATGATGGCAATCATCCGAATTTTAAAAAGGGATATGTCTGGTTTTTCCGCGACCAGACTTCTGGCGGTCAAAAAGGCCAAAAGTGCATATGCAAGGAAATGGATCACCTTGTCATCGTGTAAAAACAAGGGTTGTTTTAGCATGCCTGGAAAAGAAGACTGCCAGAAGATGGCTATGCAAAGCGCAACAACCGGCAGCCTGTAAAAAATAACTCTTTTTTTTATATGAGATAACTTATGCAAACCCATTTAGTTCCTTTCATGCTTTGCCAAAACCTCTGGTTTTTTGGGCAGTCCCCTGGTTGAAGGGGGCAAAGCTGTGCATGGCCGCTATTAGAAAATAGCCTCATTCAGGGTTCTGTTTTTAATATGATGAAGTACCGGGTTTAAAAAATCATCCATTGAAAGGCCCATTTTAACCTTGCCGTCAAGGGTTCTGACCGAAAGTGTGTGCCCTTGTTTTTCCTTGTCACCAATGGTGATGATCAAGGGAACATAGGCTATTTGTGCATCCCGGACTTTTCGTTTCAAGGTTTCACTTCTCTTGTCTGTTTCACAGCGGATACCAGCATCTTCAAACTGCAATTTTATCTGGTCGGCATAGTCTGCCAGATCCTGGTTGATGGGCAGGAGAACAGCCTGGACCGGTGTCAGCCACAACGGAAACTTACCGGCAAAATGTTCAACAAGAATACCGAAAAAACGTTCCAGAGAACCATAGATCACGCGGTGGATCATTATGGGTCGATGCTTTTCATTGTCTTTCCCTTTGTAGGTCAAGTCAAAGCGTTCAGGAAGACTCATATCCAGCTGGATTGTTCCGCATTGCCAGGTTCTCCCTAAAGCATCTTTAATATGGATATCAATCTTGGGGCCGTAAAATGCGCCGTCCCCTTCATTGATAAAGTATTCCAGGCCATATTCATCAAGGGCTTTTTTCAACCCGTTGGTAGCTTCTTCCCACTGCTCATCCGAACCGATTGATTTTTTTGGCCGGGTGGAAAGTTCAAGATGGAAATCAAGACCAAACCGGCTGTAAATACGCTGGGAAAGCTTGAGCACTCCAAGCACTTCCGTACCGATTTGTTCGGGTGTCATAAAAATATGGGCATCATCCTGGTGAAAGGCACGTACACGGAAGAGGCCGGATAAGGCACCTGAAAATTCATGCCTGTGGACAAGACCCACTTCGCCGGCCCGTAATGGCAGGTCCCTGTATGAGTATGCTTTTGTTTTGTAAAGCAGCATGCCACCCGGACAATTCATGGGTTTGATGGCATATTCTTCATCATCGATCACCGAAGTATACATGTTTTCCCGGTAGTTTTCCCAGTGACCGCTTTGCACCCAAAGTTTTTTATTGAGCATCACCGGGGTTTTGGTTTCAACATATCCGGCTTTTTTGTGCTCCTGCCTCCAATAGTCTAACAGCGCGTTCCATACATCCATGCCCTTGGCGTGAAAAAATGGCATACCTGCCGCTTCTTCATGAAAGGAATACAAATCCAGCTTGGTGCCAAGCTTTCTGTGGTCCCGTTTTTTGGCTTCCTCGATCATATGGATATATTTATTGAGTTTCTTTTTGTCGAAAAAAGAGATGCCGTAAAGGCGCTGTAGCTGTTCGCGGGCCTGGTCAGCCCGCCAGTATGCACCGGATATTTTTAATAGTTTAAACCCTTTGACCATACCGGTATGGGGGATATGGGGGCCACGGCAAAGATCTATAAAATCACCGTTCCGGTATAAAGATATCTCTTCTGATCCAGGCAGTTCATTTATCAGCTCAACCTTAAACGGGTTATCTTTGAAAATATCAAGGGCTTCTTTTTTTGTGACCACTTTGCGCTCAAAGGTATTTTTGGCCTTGATGATCTTTTTCATTTCCGTTTCAACAGCTGCAAAATCATCCTTTGAAATAGGTTCCATATCAATGTCGTAGTAGAATCCGTCTTCCACAACAGGGCCTATGGTCAGCTTTGCTTCAGGATAAATTTTAAGCACGGCTTCTGCCATGACATGGGCCGATGAATGTCTTAAGATCTCAAGCCCCTGTTCATCCCTGGTGGTTACAAAGCTGATAGCACAGTCCTGTGAGACCGGCAGCGTTAAGTCAATCAGCCTGTCATCCATTTTCATGGCCACGCAGTTTCTGGCAAAACCTTCAGAAATACTTTTGGCAATATCCAATCCTGACGGGATATTTTCAAAGCTCTTTATACTATTGTCGGGAAGTGTTATGTTGATCATCTTGTTTTCCATTGCATTCTTATGTCTGTTAAATGTAAAACATGAATTTTAAAGAGAAAAGTGTAAACAATCAAGGAAAAACATTGAATTATCAGTTTATTTCAACCGCAGCAGAACTTGACAAGGCGTGCTCCCATTTTTTGAAGGAAAAAATTATAGGCGTGGATATAGAAGCAGATTCCATGCATTGTTTTAAAGAGAAAATCTGTCTGATACAGATGGCTTGTGCCGGTCAGTCGTTTTTAATTGATCCCTTTGAAATGAAAGAGATAGATCCTTTTCTAAAGGTGCTGGAGAATCCGGAGATCGTCAAAATTTTTCATGGCTCTGATTTTGATATCAGAAGTCTGGACAGGGATTATGGCATACAGGTGAACAATTTGTTTGATACGGAGATTGCCTGCCGTTTTTTAGGGGTGAAAGAGCGGGGGCTTGCTGCTTTGTTAAAGAAACACTTTAATGTGATTGCGGACAAGCGTTTTCAAAAGGAAGACTGGTCAAAGCGGCCTTTGAGGCCGGAAATGATCAATTATTCTGTAATGGATGTGGTTTATCTTGAAAAACTATATCAGATCCTTTCCAATAATCTTGATAAGATCAAGCGTTTTTCCTGGGCCAAAGAAGAGTTTGAAATTCAAACCAGAGTCCGATATGAAAATAATAATATCCCACCCTTATTTCGAAAATTTAAAGGTGCCGGAAAAATGGATAATCGCAGCCTGGCCGTACTGGAAAATCTGCTTCAGGTGCGTCTTGATATTGCAAAAGCAAAGAACCGGCCCATGTTTAAAGTGCTTTCAAATCAGAGCTTGAAAAACATGGCGGAACAAAAACCCATAAGTATTGCTCAAATGATTGATGAAAGGATATTGAGCAAAAAACAAGCCGATATGTACGGGAAAAAATGTGCAACAGCAATTGGCGAGGCAATGGCTCTTGACCCCAAAGATCTGCCATTTTATCCAAAAATACGACGTCCTAAAAAAGATGTCCGGATTCAAAAAAGAATCACGCTATTGAAAAAAATGAGAGAAAAACTGAGTGAATCCATGAATATTGAACCTGGATTTTTATTGAACAATGCTTTGATTACAAGTATTGCAGTAGATATCCCAGGGTCAAAACAAGAACTGTGTGACTTAGAATCAATTCGCAACTGGCAGGTGGATGCCCTTGGAGAAAATATTTTAAATATCCTGTCGTATTAAATAATTTAGGAAAAAATGATATGGATCTTGATTTTGTAAAAATGGAAGGCCTTGGCAATGATTTTATCATGCTTGATGACAGAGAGGGTAGAATTGTAAGCCATATATCTTATCCAAGGCTTGCAAAACAGATCTGTTCCAGAAATTTTGGTATCGGGGCAGATGGCATTATCTTAATTCTGAATCCGGCTGATTCCGGCGATCCTGACAATCCAGGTGATCATGATATTAAATTTCGTGTCTACAATTGTGATGGTTCTCAAGCGCAGATGTGCGGAAACGGCATGCGTTGCTTTGCTAAATATCTTTATGAACATAAAATTTTTGATAAAAAGATAATACGGGTGGATACAAAGGCGGGAACAGTTATCCCGGAAGTGATAATAGACGATAAAAATATAGTTGTGTCCGTCAGGGTGGACATGGGCGAGCCTGTTTTAGAAAGTGCTAAAATTCCTATTGTATCCGACAATGAGAAAATCCTGGAAGAACTAATTGATGTGGACGGAGAAGAATATAAAATCACTGGTGTCTCCATGGGTAATCCACATGCCGTTATTTTTGTGGATGATGTTTCCAAAATACCATTAAAAGAGATCGGCCCGAAAATTGAAATCCAACGCAGATTTCCTGAAAAAACAAATGTTGAGTTCATCGAAGTGGTCAGCGATAATGAATTAAAGATGCGGGTATGGGAAAGAGGGGCAGGTATTACCCTTGCCTGCGGTACCGGTGCGTGTGCTGCGCATGTGGCTGCCAACCTGACCGGCAGGGCAAAGGAAAAAACACTCATCCATTTAGATGGCGGTTGTCTTGAAGTCTTCTGGGATAAACAGACCAATCACGTATTTAAGACAGGACCTGCAACATTGGTGTTTGAAGGAAAGATAACTATTTGAATCCTAATGAAAGTACATTAAATAACTTAGGGCGCACTCAAAAATTAATCAGTGTTTGAACGAAAACTCACCCGTCGGCAGCACCCATCTGCTTTGTTGCTGCAAAATGCTGCCAAATTATAAATCGGGCCTCATGTACTGTAGTACACTCCGGTTTCAGCATCTCTTGTGCCTTGCATATGGGCAACTTTGTGAGCTTTGCTTCTCTACGAGCTGCCCAGACACGGGTTTTCGGTCAGCCGCTAATTTACAAATTATATTGATATTCAAACCGGAGATAATGAATGGCTGATCATACGCCGAGACTGCTGGATGCTTTGGATGCATTTGAAGATGGTATTTACATCATTAATGATGATTATACTGTTGAATATATGAATAAGTTCATGAAAGAGTTGTTTGGTGACGGGGTGGGGAAAAAATGTCACTCGGTGTTGTCCGGTTCAGACACGCCATGCGACTGGTGTAAATATGATGAGATTTTTTTGAAAAATGAAACCCACCATAGTCAGGTCTATGTGGAGTCTGTTGATAAGATATTTGCCCTTTCCGAACTGCCGGTTTCCAATCAGGACGGCACAAAATCAAAACTTTCCCTTTACAGGGATATTACCCACAGTGTTCGCCAGGAAGAAAAACTCAAATCCTCCAAAGCCAGTTATCAACGTCTGTTTACCCATGTGGGGTGCGGTGTGTTTATTTCCAGCAAAGAAGGACGGTTTTTAGATGTTAATCCAACTTTGTTGAAGATGCTGGGATATCAGCATAAGGATGAATTTTTATCATTGGATCTTGCAAAAGATGTCTATTTGAAGCCCGAAGACAGGCGAAAATATCGTGAGATTATTGAAAAAAACGGCAAGGTTATCGACTATGAAGTTCCTTGGAGACGTCGTGACGGGCATATCCTGCATCTGCTTTTAACCAGCAATGTCCGGTATGATACCAACGGGGATATTCTGGGGTATGAGGGGATTGTTGTTGATCAGACCCGGAGGAAAAAACAGGAAAATGAAATCAAGGAGGCCCATGATTTTTTAGATAAAATCATATCCTGTTCGCCCAATGCAATCATGGCCATGGATTTGACAGGTTTAATCCGGTTGTGGAATCAGGGTGCTGAAGATATCTTTGGCGTGAAAGCCGAAGATGTTGTGGGCAAAATGAATATTCAGCAGCTCTACTCCAAGAAGGTGGCTAAAAAAGTAACCCAAATGCTTAGGGATGAAGGATATGGAGGGAAGGGCAAGTTAAATTCCTATCCATTGAATTTTAAAAAGTCAGATGGTGATGTAGTTGAGGGTAATCTGTCTGCAAGTCTTCTTTATGACGATAAAGGAAATGAGGTCGCTTCTGTTGGTTTGTTTGTTGATTTGCAGGAACTGTTAAAAACGGAACGGGAGTTGGGCGAGGCCCGGCAGCATTTGCTGCAGTCTGAAAAATTGGCAGCCATGGGACGTTTGACCTCACAGATTGCCCATGAACTCAATAACCCCTTATTCGGGATTATGAACACCCTTGAATTGATGAAAACCGAAATTTCGCCCGAGAACAAACGTCGTAAGCTATTGGATATGTCGCTGTCTGAAATAGTGCGACTGGCCGATATGCTTAGAAAGATGCTCTCTTTTTCCAAGCCGGATGAGCAAAAGCGGCAGGAGATTGATATTAATATTATTATTGATGAGCTTATGCTGTTGTATGAAAAACGTTTCAGGGAGAGCAGTATAAAAGTGGAACTGGATCTTGAAAAGGAACCGAGTATGATTTGGGGTTCAAAGGATCAATTGCGGCAGGTGTTTATAAATCTGTTTTCCAATGCCATGGATGCCATGCCTGAAGGTGGTGATCTGATGATTTCAACCAGGGTTGTCATGGGTAAATTGTTTATTACGGTTCGGGATACAGGTACGGGTATTAAAAAGGAGCATATTGAAAAGGTGTTTGACTCTTTTTTTACCACCAAAAACGAGAGTGTCCAGGGGGTGGGTTTGGGGCTTTCGGTCTGCTATGGATTTATTAAGGACCATGAAGGGGATATTATTGTAGAATCACAAGTGGGAAAGTGGACAAAATTTACGGTTACCTTACCTGTATATAAAAGTTGATTTTCATATAACGGCCATGCGCAGCCTGTCCTGCAGGCAATTGCGCAAAAAACCACAGGTTTTGACAAAGCATGAAAGATTAGACCGACTTTGAAGGTTATTCCATATAAAAGATCAATTATTTTTTTAATTTCGTCGATTTCGTGCAAAAAAGGCTCTATTGCCATGGAGTTTTTTCATACAGATGAATATAGTTATTATATGAATTATAGTTATTATTATTGAAATTTTCACTTGACAAGGGGAATTTTATGAAATAACTATAATACCTAAATTTAGAATCCTCAAAAAGGAGGTGTTATGGAAGACACGTTGACTGTATTCACTGCTAGCAAATACTGCAATGTTTCGTCTAAGACCATCATCAACTGGGTAGAAGCCGGTCATATAAAGGCCTATCGTACAGTTGGCGGGCATCGCAGGATAAAAAAATCTGATCTGGAATCCTTTATGCGGGATCAAGGCATTCCCATTCCTGAAGAAAAAGACCAGGGCAAGCGGAAAAAGATACTTGTCGTGGATGACGACATGATAATTGTAGAATCCATTGTTCAGGCCTTGGAAGAGGATGAGTTTGACTACGAGGTGCTTTCTGCCTCGGATGGATTTGAGGCAGGGCTTCAGGTGAGTCATTTCCATCCGGATCTTCTGATTCTTGACATCATGATGCCGGATATAAAAGGATATGAGGTCTGCAAGAAAATTAAGGCCAATGAGAAAACAAAAGAGACAAAGATTATTGTATTGTCCGCATACCTGGATGATGACAAATTTGCCCAGATGAAAAAACATGGTGCTGATGTCTGTTTCTCAAAGCCTCTGCCTCTGCCCCAGCTCAAGGATGAAGTGGCTAAATTACTCGGATTAAAATAGAAAGGAGGAAGATCATGAATTTAAAGGAATCTTTGGAAAAGAAAAGATTTGTTGTGACCTCCGAAGTACAGGTTCCCCTCGGTGATGAAGAACCTGAGGAAATAGTCGAAAGCTTAAGCCAGGTAAAAGGGCGGGTGGACGGCGTGGCTGTCTCGGAAATAGAGTTTGAAGGTGTGGTAACAGACACCATCAAAACCTGTGGCCTTTTAAAAGAAAATAATTTGAATGCCATCTATCAGACCACTACAAGAGATAAAAACCGATACCAATTGCAAAAAGACCTTACCCAGGCCCATGAGGCCGGTGTGGATAATCTTCTGGTGTTTACGGAAGATTACAGGATTGCAGGAGACACACTCCAGGAATCAATGTTCTTCCATGTTGATTCAGGCAAACTGGCCTCGGTGATGGATCATTTAAAACAAGGGGTGACCATTGAAGGAAAAGAACTTGATAACAAAATTGATTTTGTTTTAGGTTCCGGCATTGAGACCCCCTGGGGAAGAAACATGCCCAAGCGCGGCATGGAAGAAATGGAAGATATGATGAATGTGGGTGCGGGGTATTTTCTTACTACGCCTATTTTTGATGTTGACCAGTTTGCCAAGTTCATGAAACAGGTTGAGCCCTTTAACATTCCTGTGATTGCAGAAGTCATGGTGTTGAGAACTGCAGGAATGGGCAAATTTCTGAATCGTCATTTTAAATCCGGACTTGTACCTGAGTGGGTTATTCAAAAGCTGATGAAAGCACCTAACAAAAAGAAGGCAAGCATGGAATTGTTTGCCGATACTGTTAACAGCCTGAAAGATATTTGCCAGGGCGTACACATCATCACCATCGGCGGTGTTGATAATCTGGTGCAATATCTGAATGCAGCCAAGTTAAGATAAAGGGAGAGTTTTAAAATGGCAGAGGCGATGAAAATTGATAACCTTGACACTGAATTCAAAGATGAGGTTCTGGGTAAGTTACCCGAAGCAGGCTTTGATCTGTGTCTGACCTGCGGGACCTGCACGGGTGGATGCGCAGCCTCGGAGTTGATGGACATGGATCCAAGAAAATTGATACGTATGCTGAATCTTGGAATGGATGAACAAGTTAAAAGTTCGGAATGGAAATGGGTTTGCAGCATGTGCGCTAGATGCGTGTCTGCCTGCCCCATGAATATTAACATACCGGCACTGATTTTCAATATGCGGGCAAGTGTCCCCAGGGATAAAAAGCCAAAAGGGATACTGGGATCATGCGATCAGCATATTCGAACCGGAAGTGCCATGGGTGCAAAAAAGGAAGACTTTGAGTGGACTGTGTTGGATGTGGCCGAAGAGATCCGGGAAGAGCATCCGGGTTTTGAGGACCTCCAGGTCTCCATAGACCGTATTGGTGCCACAATGATATTGAACCAGAATTCACGGGAACCGGTAACTGAACCCGAAGAAATGGGACCCTTATGGAAAATTCTCCATACAGTCGGGGCTGACTGGACCTATCCGTCCGTTATGTGGGCCGGTGAAAATTATTGCATGTTCATGGCTGATCTGGAGGGCTGGAAATATATTGTAGAGGAGTTTGTCCATCATGTGGACAATAACTTGAAAAGCCCCTATGTGGTCAACACCGAGTGAGGGCACTCCTATTTTGCAATCCTGGAAGGATTGCGCAGATTTAAGATCCCTCACAAATTTGAACTGACAACCATAATTGAACTTTATGCCCAGTGGATAAAAGAAGGAAAGCTAAAAGTCAATTCCGACTGGAACAAAGATATCGGTGCTAAATTTACGGTGCAGGATCCATGCAATATTGGTAGAAAGAGCGGGTCCAACAAGATTATTGATGACTTAAGATTTGTGATTAAGGCCGTTGTCGGAGAAGAAAATTTTATCGATACCGTACCCAACCGGGGCAATAATTATTGCTGCGGCGGCGGCGGCGGCGCACTTCAGGCCGGATTTCCCGATGAAAGACGGGCCTACGGTAAGACAAAATTCAACCAGATTGCGGCAACCGGTGCAACCTACGTTATTGCACCATGTCATAATTGTCACGGTCAGGTTGAAGACATTGGCGAACATTATGGTGGCAATTATCATGTTGTCCATTTATGGACCATTATTTGTCTGGCCATGGGTGTACTTGGTGAAACTGAACGAACCTATCTTGGGCCGGATCTGGCTGAAGTGGGATTATAAAAAAGGAGGGATCCAAATGGCCAAAAAAGGTAAAGGGTCAGTAATGGTTGTCGGTGCCGGTATTGCTGGTATTCAGGCATCTCTGGATCTGGCTGATTCCGGGTATTATGTATATCTGGTAGATAAAAATAATGCCATTGGCGGAACAATGGCGCAACTTGATAAAACCTTTCCCACCAATGACTGCTCCATGTGTATCATCTCTCCAAAACTTGTTGAGGCAGGCCGTCATCTCAATATAGAATTGATGACCATGACCGAAGTTAAGGAAATCAATGGGGAACAGGGCGATTTTACCGTAGAGCTAAAAGAGGAGCCCCGATTCATTGATCTTGAAAAATGTACAGCCTGCGGCGAATGCGCCAAGGTTTGTCCTGTTGATCTTCCCAGTGAGTTTGATGAAAAACTCAGGGACCGAAAAGCGGCTTTTAAACTCTACCCGCAAGCCATGCCGTCGGGTTTTACAATTGAGAAAAAAGATACGGCACCCTGTCGCTTGACCTGTCCTGCCGGTCTGAATGTACAAGGGTATGTTCAGATGGTGAAAGAAGGTAAATATAAAGAGTCCCTGGAAATCATCATGGAACAGCTCCCGCTGCCGGGTGTTCTGGGTCGTGTGTGTCCCCATGAATGTGAGGATGCCTGCCGCAGGTGTCAGGTGGATGAACCCGTTGCGATTCGTGATTTGAAACGATTGGCTGCGGACAGCTTTGACCCCAGGGACATTGAAATTAAATGCGCCGAGAAAATCGGCAAAAAGGTAGCCATCATAGGCTCAGGTCCTGCCGGTCTTTCTGCCGGATATCATCTGGCACAAAAAGGGGTGGACGCAACCATATTTGAAGCACTGCCAAAGGCGGGTGGTATGCTCAGGGTGGGTATTCCGGATCATCGGCTGCCGCCTGAAATCTTGGACAAGGATATTGAAGTTGTCACCAACTTAGGGGTGCAATTAAACTTAAATACCCGTCTTGGAAAAGATTTTACCGTGGACAGTCTGATGGCGGATGGTTTCGATGCTGTGTTCCTTGGTATTGGGGCCCATAAAGGAATCAGCCTTGGTATTCCGGGTGAGGATCTGGATGGTGTTCGCCAGGGTGTTGATGTGTTGCGCGAACTCAATTTGACCGGAGAAACTAAGATCGGTAAAAAAGTCGCGATTATCGGTGGTGGTAATGTGGCCATTGATGTTGCGCGATCTGCGGTTCGAATGGGTGCCGATGAAGTTACGATTCTTTATCGCAGAACCCGAAAAGAGATGCCTGCCTGGGAAGAAGAAATAAGGGCCGCCGAAGATGAAGGCACGAAAATCATCTATCTTGCCGCACCTCAAAAGCTTGTGGAAGAAAACGGAAAAGTTGTTGCTGTTACAGTTCTTAAAATGGAACTTGGCGAGCCGGATGCTTCGGGAAGAAGACGTCCTGTTCCTGTTGTTGGCAGTGAATATGATATTGAGATCGATCAGTTGATCCCTGCCATCGGCCAGCGGCCTGATGTTTCTGCATTAGAGGCGCTCGCCGATGTGAAGATCAGTAAATGGGATACAACCCAGGTCAATGCAGTTACCCTTGAAACCGACAAAAAAGGCGTGTTTGCCGGTGGTGATGCCCAGACCGGGCCCAGTGTTGCCATTGCAGCTATTGCAGCAGGTATGGAAGCTGCCGAGTCTATTTTTCGGTATCTGACCGGTGCTGACATGGAAGAAGGGCGCGAACTGCCTGTTGTTGAAAATCCAATGTTCAGACCCATTAACGAAGACTGGCCAACCCAGGACAGGTATAAAATGCCGGAACTTGAGATTGCTGCAAGACAGAGTAATTTTGACGAGGTTGAGCTGGGGTATGGTGAAGACGAGGGTAAAAAAGAAGCAGCACGCTGCCTGAACTGCGGGTATTGCTCTGAATGTATGCAATGCGTGGATGCCTGTCTTGCCAATGCCGTGGATCACTGCATGCAGGGCAAGGATCATTCCATCAATGTGGGTGCTGTTATTTTAGCCCCGGGGTTTACACCGTTTAACCCTGAGCAGATGATCACATATTGTTATGGTCACAGTCCCAATGTGCTTACCAGTGTTGAATTTGAAAGAGTCCTTTCAGCATCAGGCCCATATGCCGGGCACCTGGTCAGGCCTTCGGATAATGTTGAGCCCCAAAAAATTGCATGGCTTCAATGTGTGGGATCAAGGGACATTAATAAAGGAGACAATGCCTATTGTTCCGGTGTCTGCTGTATGTATGCCAACAAGCAAGCGGTGATTGCAAAAGAGCATAATGGTGAAGATCTGGATGCAGCGATCTTTTTTATGGATATGAGAACCCATGGAAAAGATTTTGATAAATATAATATACGGGCCCAGGATAACAGCGGGGTTAGATTTGTTCGATCCAGAATTCATTCTGTCTTCCCGGAACCCGGAGACCGATACCGGCTGGTTTATGCCACGGAAGCCGGCAATACGGTTGAAGAAATATTTGACATGGTGGTTCTTTCTGTGGGACTTGCTCCCAATAAAGATGCCATTGCCCTGGCCCAAAAAATCGGTGTTGAAATTAATGAGCATGGGTTTGCAAAAACAGACAATCTGGCTCCTGTCAATACAAGCCGTGACGGTATTTATGTCTGCGGTGCATTCCAGGAACCCAAGGATATTCCAGGATCGGTTATGGAAGCCTCGGCAGCCGTTGCAACAGCCACCATGGATTTAAAGGATGGCAGATGGAGTGAAACTTTAACCCGCGAGCTTCCGCCGGAACATGATTTTACAGGACAGACCCCGCGTATCGGTGTCTGGGTGTGCAATTGTGGTATAAATATCGGTGGTGTAGCAGATGTTCCGGCTGTTCGGGATTATGCAGCAACCCTGCCCTATGTAACCCATGTTGAAGATAAATTGTTTACCTGTTCCCAGGATTCCCAGGATCATATGAAGCAGATAATCCAGGAACATAAGCTCAACCGGATCGTGGTGGCAGCCTGTTCACCAAGAACCCATGAGCCCCTGTTCCAGGAAACCATACGGGAAGCAGGCCTGAATAAGTATCTGTTTGAAATGGCAAATATCAGGGATCAGAACACCTGGGTGCATATGAATGAACCCGATAAAGCCACAGAAAAAGCAAAAGACCTGGTTCGCATGGCCGTCGCAAGAGCAGCCATTGTTGAACAATTACACCAGGTAGATCTGCCCATTAAGAAATCATTGGTTGTTGTGGGTGGCGGTGCTGCCGGTATGGAAGCTGCTTTATCTGCTGCCAACCAGGGTGTTGATGTTCATCTGGTGGAAAAAGAAGGGGTCTTAGGCGGTATTGCCAGGCAATTGAATGCCACCTGGAAGGGTGAATCCATCCAAGACTATCTGTCTGATCTGTCTGAAAAGACCATTGGGCATGATTCAATAACGCTTTATCTTGATTCCCAGGTGAAATCCACCACCGGATCAATGGGTAATTTTGTTACAAAGATTGAAAGTGGCGGCGAAGAAACACTGATTGATCATGGTGCGGCTATCCTGGCCACAGGTGGTATGGAATTTAAACCCAGAGAATATCTTTATGGCGAGGACGACGATGTTCTAACCCATCTGGATATGGACGCAGCACTGCGGGACGGTGATGACCGGGTTGAAAAGGCCCGTGCCATCGTTTTTGTCCAGTGTGTGGGCTCAAGGAATGAGGAGAATCCGTATTGCTCCAAGGTTTGCTGTACCCATTCTTTGAAAAGTGCCCTGGCCCTTAAAAGAAAAGATAAAAGAAAACGGGTGTATGTGGTTTACCGCGATATCCGCTCCTATGGCTTTAGAGAAGATCTCTACAAAGAAGCCCGTGGAATGGGCGTTATCTTTATCCGGTATGACCTTGAGAAAATGCCGGAATTAAGGAGAAATGCCAATAATGATCTGGAATTTACAGTTGTGGATCATGTTCTCCGGATACCGGTTAAAATTAATCCGGATTTGGTCGTACTGGCATCCGGTATTTCACCTAATCCGAACAAAGGTCTTTTTGAAAAATTCAAGGTGCCTGTCAATAGCGAAGGTTTCCTTGTTGAAGCCCATGCTAAACTTCGACCGGTGGATTTTGCATCTGACGGGTTGTTCGTTGCAGGGCTTGCCCATTACCCCAAACCCCTTGAGGAAAGCATTGCCCAGGCAAGAGCATCTGTGGCCCGTGCTATGAGTATTCTTTCCCGTGATTCTTTAAAGGTCGGTGGTATCGTGGCGGAGGTAACACCTGAAAAATGTGCGGTTTGTCTCACCTGTGTTCGAAGTTGCCCCTATGATATTCCGTATATACACGAAGATGGATATGCAAAAATCGATGCATCAGAGTGCCATGGCTGCGGTGCCTGTGTGGGTGAATGCCCGGGCAAGGCCATTGTGCTCAATCATTTTACAGATGAGCAGATTATTGCAAAAACCGATGCGCTTTTTGAAGAGGTATCATAAATGATAAATACACAAATTACCCAGATTAACGGAGGGTGGTCATGACCCAAGAATTTGAACCCAGGATAATCGCTTTTTGCTGTCAATATTGAGCGTACGCAGCCGGGGACCTGGCAGGTTCCATGAGACTTTCTTATCCTGCGGATGTAAAAATTATCCAATTGCCCTGTACG
This sequence comes from Desulfobacula sp., assembly GCA_021647625.1. GTDB lineage: Bacteria > Desulfobacterota > Desulfobacteria > Desulfobacterales > Desulfobacteraceae > Desulfobacula. The sequence continues at coordinate 4,792 of JAKIUJ010000065.1, read as the reverse complement.
GGCCGGGTGGATATTCTCCATCTTTTGAATGCCTTTGAAGATGGTGCAGACGGAGTTTATGTGGCAGGATGCCTAGAAGGCGAGTGCCATTATATATCCGGAAACCTTAAGGCACGACGAAAGGTTGAATATGTCCAGCGGATCCTTAAAGAGATAGGGATCGAACCCGAACGTATGCAAATGTACAATCTTTCTTCAGCTCAAGGTGCACGTTTTGCCGAGATTGCCACAGAAATGGCAGAGACGATAAAAGAACTTGGGCCAACGCCCATACAAAAAGGCAATGCAGCTTAGTATAAGAGAAAGCAAAGTGAAGCAAATGATTAATGAAATACTGCCCGGCCTGTTAAATTTCAAAGGCATGTGTCAGGCAGTATTAAAAAAATAGAGGTGAATAATGATAGTTGCAGATCGTAAATCTCTTGATGAGATAATGGCGATGGTGGAAGATAACAAAAAGATTCTCATCGTCGGTTGTAAGGGTTGCGTTACTGTCTGTAATGTCGGGGGGCTTAAGGAAGTCGAAATTCTGGCATCCACCATGAAAATTGCCCGTAAAAAAGCCGGCAAAGAAATTGAAATTGATACAAGCGTACTTGAAAGACAGTGTGATAAAGAATATGTGGAACAGATTTCCGAAACTGTTGGGGATTATGACGCGGTCATCTCCATGGCCTGTGGTGTGGGTCCTCAGTTTCTTTCTGAAATGTATAAAGACCAATCTTTTTTCCCTGCCTTAAATACTACCTTCTTTGGTGGTGCTACTTCCCATGGAGTTTGGGAAGAACGTTGCGCCGGATGTGGTAGTTGTGCTATTCATAATTTCGGCGGGCTCTGTCCCATTGCCAGGTGTGCTAAAAGCCTGTTGCATGGTCCCTGTGGCGGATCATCCAGTGGCGTTTGTGAAATAAATAAAGATACAGAGTGCATCTGGGATTCCATTGTCACAAAGAAAATGGAACAGGGAAAAATAGAAGACCTTCTGGGTGTTAAAGAGCCTAAAAGCTGGAAAACCTCCAGAGACGGTGGCCCGAGAAGAAGCATAAGGGAAGAACTGGTACAGGGAAATATTTAAAGACAAAGGAGAGAACCCAAATGAGTGAGCTCAAATCCGGAAGTAATCTTGAAAAGGTTCTGGCAGCAGGGCATTTTGCATTCACCGGGGAATGTGGACCACCAAAAGGTGCCAATGTAGAGCATCTGAAAGAAAAATTAAGCCATCTGGTCGGCCATGTGGATGCTGTAAATATGACGGATAACCAGACAGCAGTTGTTAGAATGTCTTCGGTTGCAGGGTCTGTATTAATGCTTGAACAGGGCTTGGAACCTAATTTCCAGATGGTCTGCCGGGATCGAAATCGTTTAGCCATGATGAGTGATATTTTAGGTGCCTATGCCATGGGTATCAGAAATATGCTTTGCCTTTCCGGTGATCACCAGACCTTTGGTAACCATCCGGATGCCAAAAATGTTCATGATATCGATTCCATGCAGTTGATTGCCATGGTAAAGAAAATGAGGGACCAAGGCAAATTTTTAAATGGTGAGGATATTGATGTGCCGCCGAAAATGTTTATCGGTGCGGCTGCCAATCCTTTTGCCGATCCTTATGAATATCGTGTATACAGACTTGCCAACAAAATAAAAGCAGGGGCTGATTTTATCCAGACACAGTGTATTTTTAACATGGAAAAATTTCGTGATTTTATGAAAAAGACTGTGGATATGGGGTTGCATGAAAAATGTTATATCCTGGCAGGGGTCACCCCGATGAAAAATGCCGGTATGGCCAATTTTATGTCAAAGTTTGTTCCGGGCATGGATATTCCTGTCGATTTGATTAAACGTATTAAAGGTGTTGATAAAAAAGATCAGGCTGAAGAGGGGATTAAAATTGCCCTTGAGCAGATTGAAGAGTTCAAAGAGATGGAAGGTGTGGCCGGTGTTCATCTGATGGCGATTGAATGGGAGCATAGAGTTCCAGAAATTGCTGAAAGAGCAAATGTACTGCCAAGACCTGTAGTCTAGTAATAAAAGCCCACAGAAGTTTAATCTTCTGTGGGCTTCATACTGAATTTATAAGATCAATAAACCACATGCCTTGTCTCCTTTGCTCTGTTGCCGGTTGCGTTGTTCTTTGAAATCAATCTTTATGAGACTAAATTAAGATGGAAAAGGATTTTTTTCAATTGAATGGCGACGAATGGCAGAATACACTGGATGGACTGATTAAATTCAAAGATAGATAGCTAAGGAACGTACATTAAATAACCTACCCATAATTATTGCTTTTTTCGCCGTCTTCTGCGTTTCTCGTTGGGCACATAGATAGTTTAGCTTCCTCCTCGCGCCTTGAATACGACAAAAACTTCTGCTAATTATGGGCACTTAATTTAATTCCCGTTCCTAAATTTAAAATAATCAAGCTTTTGGTGTTATAATATAAGCATTGATGATTGCATTGATCCGGTTGCCAATCCGTTTCATATGAACGATTCTTTCTTTTTCAGATCTTCCCGGATAGTTTCGAAAGGCGATGAGAACACCGGAAAGACATGAGAAAAGGGTATGGGACATAAGCCTTGTATCGGTCTTGCATCCGGCCTGGATGAAAATGGTTTCAAAAAGGTCCATCAGTTCCCGGCCGATGGCATTGAGTTTCTCCACAGATGCCATGTCTTTGTTGCCGTGCAGGGCAAAATGGGTGATCATCCGCCAATGGGACTTGTGGGAGATATAGTAGTCCAAAAAATAATCAATGGCTGCCTGCACAACGTTTTTTTTATCTGTCTGTTGTGTTATTTTTTTTAAGCCGGTGATAAATGTGCAGGCATCCAGATACGTTATCCTGGCATATAGTTCTTCCTGGCTCTTGAAATATGTATAAATGGATGATTTAGCTATTCCGGCGGCATTCGCAATTTCAGCCATGCTGACCTTGTCATATGTTTTTTGGCCAAAAACGTTCCGGGCTGCTTCAATAATAAGGGCTTGCCTTAATTCCCGTTCTTTTGTTTTTAGTTTGCTTAAAGTGTCTTTTCTTATCATGCCTGTTATCTTTTTCAAGTTGTATTGGTCACAGTATGGCACTGTGCATAGTGTTGGTTACTTGATTGACAAATGGTTAACATGAAATTTGCAAACTATCAAGTATTGATGCCGCCGCACCCGGGGCTAATACGGCTAATGCATGTAACTATCTGAAATCATTAATATGAAAAAGTTATATGCGTTAGCCCAGGACATTCGGGGAATCAGGAATCGTGACCTATGATGGTGGACTGGGTGACCTTTGCTATGCTCTTGCTCTCTAAAGTATCGGTTGACACGTCGACCGGTGTTCGTTATAAAAACCGATAGACAAAAAAATAATTGTTGTTTTATTTTGCCCTTGTTTATAATTTTAAAGAGATGGAGAAAAGATATGGCAGAACAAAAACCATGGCATAAGTTTTATTCCGGCGTATCCGAGTCAATTGATTACCCTAAAACAACCATGTATGAAGCGGTGATGAAGTCTGCCCAGCGAGTACCGGACAAGGTGGCCTGGGATTTTATGGGAACCCTTTGTACATATAAGGGGTTTGCAAGGCAGATTTCAACATGTGCTGATGCCTTGTCATCCCTGGGATTAAAAAAAGGGGATACGATCACCATATCCATGCCCACAAGCCCCCAGGGTATTATTTGTTTTTATGCAGCCAACAAGCTTGGTGCAAAAGCAAGTATGATTCATCCTCTATCCACTCAAACGGAGATTGAGTTTTATCTGACCATTTCAAACTCCACAATGGCACTGACCATTGATGCCTTTTATGGCAAATTTAAAGCAGCGATGGAGCAAACTCCTTGTAACACCCTGGTCCTTTCAAAAATCGGGGATTATTTATCCTTTGTAAAAAAAATCGGGTTCTGGTTGACCAAGGGCCGAAAAATCCCCAAAGTTCCTGAAGATGGCTGCGTTTCCTGGTGGAGCGATCTCATGGATACCAGGTTCCCATCTGCTCAAAAAGCTGAGATGGGGCCGGAAGATACGGCTGTTATTCTTTACAGCGGCGGTACCACAGGAACACCCAAAGGGATCAGGCTTTCCAATATGAATTTTATTTCCCAGGGCATGATGGTTGCAGCCTGGGGGGATCTTAACGAGAATGATGCCATTTTGGCCATTCTACCTATTTTTCATGGATTTGGACTTGGCGTCTGTGTCAATGCAGCCTTTATGGGTGGAGGAAAAAGCATCCTGGTGCCCCGGTTTACACCTGAAATTGTTGCCAGGCTGATTAGAACAAAGAAACCCAATTTTATTATTGGTATCCCCACGCTTTATGCTGCGTTGAATAAAAATAAAAATTTTCAAAGAGCAGACCTTGCCTGTATTAAGGCTGCTTTTTGCGGGGCTGATACCCTGCCCACCACTGTGAAAGAGGACTTTGAAAAAATGGTTCAATCCAGGGGCGGAAATGTGAAACTGCTTGAAGGTTATGGTCTGACGGAAGCGGTTACCGCCATTATGGCAACTCCTTTGAATCATTTCAGACAGGGCAGTGTTGGCATTCCTTTTCCGGATATGGATGCAAAAATTGTCCTGGACAATACGATCAAAGAAGCGCCCATAGGAGTGGATGGTGAAATTTGTCTGCACGGTCCTGCGGTGATGAAGGGATATCTGGACAACAAAGAAGAAACCGACAAGGTATTAAGAACCCATGAAGATGGAAAAACATGGCTCCATACAGGGGATATTGCCTGTATGGACAAGGATGGATTCTTCTATTTTAAACTTCGTCAG
>JAKIUJ010000298.1 GCA_021647625.1 Desulfobacula sp. | reverse complement strand
AAATAAGGGTGTTTTCTTCTGTGCCCATAGACCACCTGGTCATCATGCTGAAAGCAATAAAGCTATGGGTTTTGGTGTATTTAACAACGTCGCTGTTTCTGCTCAATATGCATTAAACTCTGGGAAATTTAAAAAAATCTTAATTGTAGATTTTGATGTGCATCATGGAAATGGTACACAACATATTTTTGAAAATAACCCTAATATTTTCTATGCCTCAAGTCATCAATATCCCTTTTATCCTGGTACTGGGTCATTTAACGAAGTTGGTGTTGGAAATATTTTCAACTGCCCTTTGCCTAGTGATTGTGACTCTAGTTCTTTCAGAACCTTATTTAGAAAAAATATTATTGATAAAAAAATAAAGGATAATTAACCTTGAGTGAAATAAAAGAAAAATGCTTGAATTGTGGTGGAAAACTTCACCTCCAACGCACCTGAACAAAAATCTATTTTTGTTGCAGGTCCTGCACAACACGCTATCCCGAAGATAAATATAAAGACCTTATGGATGAGTATATGGAAGAACAACTGGCCAATGTTCCGATCAATCGGTTGTAGTTTTTCGTTCAGACACGAGTTATCTATTTGCCGACAGTAATCATTTAAAATCTTTGGCTGAAAAACTTAGAAACGAAAATTGAAAATCAGATACCCAAAAGTAATAACACAAACTATTGGAAACATTGTATTAAGCACCATAGAGGGCTGGATCAATTATATCCGGCCCTCTTAATTTTATTATTCACATTTTGTCGTAAAGCCTTTAATCACTAATCAAGACGTGCCCCCCCCTGTTATTATTGCCAATATTATTGGCCTTGGGTTTTTCAAATGGCAATATTAGACTGCGACACGAATACTATTGCACCCTGCATATTATTTTGATACCCCTTGTTGGATAGTCTGGAATAAAAAAACTGCACAAATGACCTTGATAAGGGAGTATCCATGGCAGAACATGTGCGATATTATGGTGTAAACCTTTTTTTTCAGAAACAGCCACAAAAACGGTTGCAAAATTTCACAAAAAAATTAGTACAAAACAATTTAATACTTATTTTTCTGACCGCCTCTTTATTGTTTTTTTCTGTTTGCATAACTGTTGACACCCAGGCGGCGGTGAACAAAAATCTCATCCTGCGGGATACTGATTTCCCCTTATATCCAGCCATTAAGCCCAATGTAGATTTTTGGATCCGGATTTTCACAAAAACATCCAAGTCCCAGGGGCTTCTTCACGATACCAAAAACCTGGCGATTATTTACGATACAATAAACCTTGATGACACCGGCACATCAGGGGCCAGAAAGAAAAATAAAAAAATAAAAAAACAGGCCATTAATAAATATAAGACAATTCTATTATCGCTGGCCAAAGGGAAAGCACCCGCTACAAAGACAAAAAAAAGAGTTGCTGCTCTTTTCGGCCCAAAAGTCACGGCGCAAGATTTCAAAAATGCCGCATTTAACATTCGCGTCCAGACAGGCGTTAAAGAAGAATTTAGAGCCGGTTTAATCCGTTCCGGTGCCTTTATCGATGATTTTCGAAAGGTTTTCAAATCACACGGCCTGCCCGTTGATCTGGTCTACCTGCCCTGTGTGGAGTCCTCTTACCAATACCGGGCCTATTCAAAATTCGGAGCAGCAGGTATCTGGCAGTTTACGCGCTCCACAGGCAGGCTTTACATGAAGGTTGGCTATGTCGTTGATGAGCGGCGGGACCCGTATATTTCCACCATTGCCGCAGCAAGACTATTAAAGAAAAATTATAAGGAACTTCAGGAATGGCCCCTGGCGATTACCGCATACAACCATGGTTTAAACGGGATGATGCGGGCCAAAAAATCAAAAAAATCCTATGAAAAAATCTTCCAAACTTACCGAAGTCGGTCTTTCAAATTTGCCTCCAGAAACTTTTACGCAGAATTTCTGGCTGCCCGTATTGTCGGTAAAAACTATAAAACATATTTTGGCAATCTTCCATTTGAAAAACCCAAATCGTTCCAAACAATTAAAACAAAAGGATTTCTCCCGGTTAATATCCTCTCAGACCGACTTGGTATTCCTGTATCAAAACTAAAGACGCTTAACCCTGCCTTGCGTCAACCGGTTTTCAATGGTCAAAAATATATTCCCAAAGGATTTGAACTAAAACTGCCGGAAACTGTTTCCATGAAGACTGCCAATAAAAAATTAACCGCTTTATATAGAACCAAACAAAAGCCAAGCCGCTTTCATCGGGTCCAAAAAGGAGATACAGCAGGGGCCATTGCAAGACTTCACTCGGTATATTTACACGACTTGATCCTGGCCAATGGCCTGAACCTAAGAGCCACCATTTATGTGGGGCAAAATTTGAGAATCCCCGTAAAAGGAGAACTCATTTTAGCCGAACAAACTGCGGCATCAACTATTATCAAGAGCCCGATTGCCAAGAGTGTTGTAAAATCAAAACCCCAATCAACCCCGAAAAAAGCGGTTAAAAGCCCACCAGAATACCCAATATCAAAAGTTTCAAAACAGATTGCCAAAGCAGGTGCCATCGAATTAAAAACTAAAACCTCAATCAATCCAAATATTGTTACCAGCAACCTGAATGTGCTCAAAATTTATAACGTTTCAGGAAGGACCATCGGCACAATCAAAATTGAAGCCGAAGAAACTCTGGGGCATTACGCGGATTGGCTGGGTATAAAAACCAATGCCATAAGAGACTTGAACAAATTAAAGTATGGCTCTCACATTTCCGTTGATCAGACTATAAAGCTGCCCATGCACAAAAAAACAATTCAGGAATTTGAAGAACAGCGGTATGAATTTCACAAAGAAATGGAAGAAGACTTTTTTGAATCTTTTTCCATTCAAACAATTGAAATCTATGAGATAAAAAGAGGCGACAATATCTGGAATTTATGCATCAATGAACTTGAAATCCCCTTTTGGCTGTTGAAAAAATATAATCCCAAAATGAATTTTCAAACATTGATCCCAAACCAGAAGATTAATTACCCGATAATTACCAAAAAGAAGATAGAATAGCCCCACGACAGCCTTTTCAATATTCCAGGTCAATGCATTTACCAATGAAAAATTCACCGGCAACCCAGCAGGTGTCGTGCTGAATGCAGATGGCTTGACCGATGCCCCGACACTATTAATACGGGGGTTCACCCGGATGCACCAAACGTCTTGGTCCGCCGGAACTGCTGGACGTCCAGTTTTTAACTTCGTTTATTTTTAGATAATTGTCGATTTTACCCAATTCTTCAAGGCGTTCAACAATCTGGTGCCAGGCGCACGGGACATCGCGTCCCACA
>JAKIUJ010000297.1 GCA_021647625.1 Desulfobacula sp. | reverse complement strand
CATGCCGACACCGATCCAGATCAATGCTTCGGTTCCGGGATAGAGTCGCGCCAGGGCATAAACAGCAGTTTTTGTCGTAAAGGCACTTAAGAAGACTGTTCCACCAATGGTGGCTTCAGGATATGCATCCGTGAGCCAGGGATGAAGCAAAGGCCAGGCACAATTAATACCAAGGCCAAAAAATATCAAATAAGAGGAAAGACCCGATAAAGTAATGCGGGTCATTTCAAGTGAGCCGGTTTCTGTAAAATGGAATACAATTCCGGCCAGAAGGATTAGACCGCCAAAAGCATGGACCATTAGATATCTAAAACCTGCGGCCTGGGCAGATTTGGTTTTTCTGGCCCAGATTAGCATGACTGAACCCACAGTCAGCATTTCCCAAAAAATAAAGAAAGTAAACAGGTCTCCGGCAAAGACAGCCCCAAGAGCAGCTCCGGAATAGAAAAAACCTGCCACATATTCCACATTGTTTTTAAAATTTAAAATATAGATTACAGTAATAAACGCAATTATATGAAAAATATATCCAAATAAAAGATTCAAACGGTCAATATTTAAAAGAACCAGATTAAAATCACCAAAACTGACCAGATTATGCTCACCCATCGGAATAAGGAGCAGATTAATAAACCCGACAACCGGAATTAACATCATATAGACGGATTTTGCTTTTCCTCTGAAAAAAGGAATGAATAAGCCGCCAATGATAAAAATAAATGCCGGTAAAAGAGAACTAGTCATAATAGTCCTCCTTTCGTTTTACCAGGGGCCTTAAAATATATTTAGACACCAGAACCAGGATGACACAGGCTACAAATCCGTAAATGGCGTAAAAGCCAAAGTATCCTTCCCATTTATAGGCCATATGCGCTTCAATAACATGTGTTTTACCAAGGTAAAGATAAATGCCGTCCAGAATTAAAAGAATGACCACCGAACTGAAAAAAACCGTCAGCAGTTTTTTTATATTTTTAGGATCATCAAACATATGTTTTTTTTCCATGAGTTACCGCCCGAAATTGTTAGAAACAAGGTTGAAATAAAATATATGCCATATAGAGAAGGCTTATGGTAAACACAACAGCAAAAATACCGCGATAGCCGGGTACAGCGTCATGTTTAAGTTCCATTAATTCTTTTTTTTCTTTGCCGGTTTCCATATTAACCTCCAAAAAATCCTTTTACTGCAAGTTGTGCCAGATTTAAAAACGGTTGCGGTATAAAAAACAATCCAAGAGAAATAAGCGCTGTAATTACAAGGGGGACCACACACATCAGCGGTGCTTCCTCAACCTTATCATCAAACATGGACTCTTCTTTTGTGCAGAAGAATGCTTTGTAAAATATCGGCATAAAATATGCTGCATTCAATAAAGAGCTGGATAAAAGGACAAAAAGCATGATCATCTGATCGCCCTCAAGTGTTCCCAATACCAGATACCATTTACTGATAAATCCGCCGGTGGGCGGCAAACCGATAATGCTCAAAGAACCGATAAAAAAAGCTGCCATGGTCACAGGCATTTTTTTACCGATCCCCACCATCTGGCTGATATATTTTTTCCCCGTGGCAACAAAAATGGCACCGGCAACAAAAAAGAGTGTAATTTTTCCAAAGGCATGCATGGCAATATGGAGCATGCCGCCGGTTACTCCCTTGGGTGACAGCAATGCCACACCCAGAATAATGTATGATAACTGCCCAATGGTTGAATAGGCCAGTCGTCTTTTGAGTTCATCCTGGGTCAACGCAATACAGGAACTGACAAGAATCGTAAAAGAAGCGATGGCTGCGACAACGGCACCTAAATTAAATGACAAAAGAAAATCAATACCGAAAATACCGGTAATCACCCTGACAATGGAGAAAACACCCACTTTCACAACAGCCACTGCATGCAAAAGTGCACTAACCGGTGTAGGAGCAACCATTGCCGCCGGCAGCCATGAATGAAACGGCATAATGCCTGCTTTTGCAAATCCGAAAACAAACATCAGCAATAAAACCGTTGCTGCAGGTTTGCTCAACTGTCCTGTAAAAATGCCACCAGCGGTTGCGAATTCAAGGGTTCCGGTTGCATGGTAGCAGTAAATCATCGCCGGAAGCACAAGTCCTATGGATGTACCAAGGATAAAAATCAGGTATCTGCGGCCGGAAACCCGAGATTTTTCATCTTGATGATGGGTTACCAGAGGGTAAGTGGCCAATGATAAAACCTCATAAAACAGATAGAGTGTTAAGAGATTGGCTGAAAAGGCTGCCCCAAGGGTTGCTGAGATGGCCAGCGCAAAAAATGACACAAACCGGGTTTGTCCATGTTCATTCAATCCCCTCATGTAGCCTACGGAATACATGGAGGTGATAATGTATAAACTTGCCGCCACAAGTGCAAACAGCATGCCCAATGCATCCACACGAAAGGCAATATCTGCACCGGGTGCAATTTTAAATAAGGTTAAAACAATAACTTTTCCGGAAAGGACTGCCGGGACCATTGAAACAACTAAAAGCAATTTGATGGTGCCTGCAATAAACGTCCATGCTTCCCTTACATTGGGTTTGTCTGAAGAAGAGATCAATACCGGAATGACAATAAGAGAAACTAAAACTGCCAAAAGAGGTTTTATTGAGATAATGGTTTCCATTTATTGGTTTGCCTTTATTCTTTTATATGAAATAGAATTGAAAACTAGTTTAATATTTCATGTTTTATTGTGCATATTTGGTCGCAGGCCAAGCTGCGCATGGCCGTTATTATCTTAGTTGTGTTCATTTGAGAAACGGTAAAATAATCGTGTTCACAATAGTGCCTGAAAAAAGCCCGACTACAATGAGAGAAATGCTCACAAGACCTGTTATAATCAACATGGAAACCGGTGCTTCTTCAATTGCAACCGCTGCATGAGACGTGCTGTCCCCATGGTCGTTACCGTGATTTTGGTCAATATGGTTTGATTCAAAAAAGCATATTTCAAATACTCTGAAAAACAAAACAGCACAGATAAGGCTGGATATAATCAAAGCGGCCACAAAATGATAGGCACCGGCTTCAAGAGCGCCTAAAATCAGATACCACTTGCTGAAAAAACCACATGTAGGTGGTACTCCAATGATGCTGAACGCTGCAATAACAAAGGCTGTCATAGTCCATGGCATTTTAGCAAAAAGTCCCTTAAGATCTGTAAACTCAACTGTTTTAAGTCTATAAATCATATTTCCAACTGCCAGAAAAAGAGCAAAGGTCATCAAGGCATCATTTACAATATGCAAAATGGCACCCGTCATGCCAAGCTGGTTGCCCATCCAGGCCCCGCCCACCATATATCCGATCTCACATACTATAA
>JAKIUJ010000064.1 GCA_021647625.1 Desulfobacula sp. | reverse complement strand
AAACATTTGCAAATCTGAAAAATTTTATCGAATCACTTTGATAACAGCCTTTTCATGTAAAGTTCGGGGGAGGCCTGAAGATAAAATTTTTCTGATAAAACCGGATCAATCCGGGCTTCCGGGATAATACAAGGAGAGCGCAACGGGGTGTCAATTTCAAGATAGTGATGTTGTACGAAAAAATCCCTTATAGCTTGAATCATAAGGGATCGCTTTTTTAAGTTTTCTATATTGTTTTTAGTCAGCGTCACTTTGTTGTATAGGTATCGGTGACCCTGTCTTGTAAATAAACCCGGTCAAATTTGCTTTTGTCTGCCTGGTCATAAAATTTATGCCCCGCTTCAATACAGGATTTACAGGCATTAATGGGTATATGGACAGCCAGGACATGAAGGCCAGGCGTTGCTTTTGAATCAATTTCAAGGCAGCCTCCGCAGTCGTGACAGATCCGGACCTTTTCTTTTTGCTGTTCAAAAATATTATCGGTATCATAAAAAATTTCCCGATGCCTGGCTTGAAGGTCTCCGGGGTTCCCCGCCTGCTGCCGTAACTCATCTTTTTGTCGCCAATAGCCGTTAATTACATCAGTGGTCTTTTTAATTTTATCGGTGATGCTGACGGATTGTTTTAAACGTTCAGCGTTATAATCAGGTTCAATAACTCCTGAGTAATCAAGCCCTGCCAGGGCGAGAATAATCCCTAAATTGACATAGGGAAGCGCGCCTTCAATAGAATAACCGCCTTCCAGAACGGCAATATCAGGCTTGAGCATCGAGGTCAGCTGGGCATAGCCCTGGGCTGAAAAATTCATATTGGTTAAGGGATCGGTATAATGGTTGTCCTGGCCGGCAGAATTGATAATAAGCTCAGGCTTGAATTCATCTAAAATAGGAAGAACACAATTTTTAATGACATACAGATAGCCTTCGGTGGAGGTCCCGGGGGGTAATGGAATGTTCAGGTTGGAGCCTTTTGCATTGGGTCCGCCAAGTTCGTCTGGGAAACCTGTCCCCGGATACATGGTCCGACCGTCCTGATGCAAAGAGATAAATAAGACATCAGGGTCATGCCAGTATATATCATTGGTACCGTCCCCATGGTGGCAGTCCGTATCAATGATCGCTATTTTTTTTTTGCCAAACCTGGAACGGATATATTCAACCATAATGGTTTCGATTTTGATATGACAAAATCCTCTGCCGCCGTGGGATACCCTCATTGCATGATGTCCGGGGGGTCTTACAAGTGCAAATCCGTTTTTGATCTCTTTATTCATGACTGCATTGGCCATGGCTTTTGCGCCGCCGGCACTGATATGATGGGACTGGGTGGTCACTGTTTTTTCATCGGGAATACAAAAATGGGATCGTTGGATATCCTGATAGGTGACAAGCTCGGGCTTGTATTCGACAATGCCGTTGATATCGAAGATACCTTCTTCTATTACCTGGTCCTGAGTATATAATAATCGTTCTTCTCTTTCAGGATGGGTTGGGTCGATGGCCCAGTCAAACGCCGGGAAAAATACAAGACCTGTTTTGTGGTTTGACTTTAACATGATTCGCTCTCCAAACTAGTGCAGCACATTCTCAAATCCTTTGATAAGTCCGGGTTTAAGCTGCATTTTTGTTCTGAAAATTTTACCGCGGGGAGAAAAATTCCGGACAATATTAAATTTTTGAAATTCAACAACCTCTACTTCTTCCAGGTTGTCAGGATCAGCACCTGAGTTTATGGCTTTTTCTTTTAAAAGGGTATAAGCGGTTTCAACCAGATCATCATCAGAATAGGTTTTTGAAATGGGCTCTGCAAAGTCTTCTTCATGGGCAGTCACGATACCCTGCTCGGTATCTGCATTTAATGTAACCTCACAGGTGGTGCGGGCCAAAGCCGCACCAATGGCATTGGCAACGGATGATTCCGGAACGACCTGGGTTTCAATGTGGTATAGTTCTTCGATTTTTTTGGCAAAATAGGGTGCCGGTCCACCGAGCAGCAATATCTTTCTGGGACTGATCTTGTATCCTTCAAGAAATTCATGAACCGTATAGACCGGTTTTGAATTGATTTTATCAATCATTTCAAAGGTTTTTTTCAAGATAATAGTACAACATTTTTTAAATATCTGATCCGCCGCTTCCTTTATGTTCACATTAAGTTGCCGGGCAATTTTTTCAATACCTTTTTGGGCATTTTCTTGTGAGCCCTCTTTCATCAGGCCAAGCACAACAAGCGCATCCGTTGGTGTGGGTGCAGGTCCCCCAAATGCCATGGCCGGTCCCTGGCGATCCGGGCCAATGCGTAATTCATTGTCTTTTACACGAACAGTACTGTCTCCGCCAATGCCTTTTGAATCCGTGCGCAGGGAACGGATCAGGCTTTTATACTGTCCTCTTCGTATACCAACCGGTTCGAACAAGGGGGCCTTATCTACCAGGAATGCGATGTCTGTGGTCGTTCCTCCAATATCCAGTACGATGATGTCCTGTTTGGCTGTGGCATATGGAATGGCTCCCATGATACTTGCTGCCGGCCCTGAAAGAACGGTTTGCCCTGGGAAAGCCATGGAAGATTCCAGTGTCATGGTGCCGCCATCCGCCTTTAAAATCTGTATGGGAATGGTCAATCCTTTTTCTTCAAGTGAGTCTTTGACGGCCTCAAAAAAAGATTTGTGAAGTGAGAATACAGCTGCATTCAAATGGGTTGTTGCAATTCTTCGTGGGAAATTCAAATTACCTGACACATGATGTCCTAGAAAAACTTTTTTAAAATATTTGTTTAAAATTCTCCGGATCAACACTTCATGGCTTGGATTTCGGACACAAAACTTACTGACCACGCCTACATACTCGATACCGGCCTTTTTCATTTTTTTGGCCATATCTTCAATCTCCATCTTATTCACCGGTGCTTTTTCTCTTCCCCTGTGATTGATGGAGCCTGCAACGCAATAGTACTGGTCGCAGGTTTTAAACATTTCAGGATCAATCCCCGGGCCTGCCGATACGATCATTCCAACCGGTTTCATGTTTTGCTGAACAATGGCATTGGTCGTAAGCGTTGTTGAAATGACAACCCGTTCAATTTCCTTAGGATCAATTCCTTCCAGCAATTGGCTGAAACCTGCGAGGATCGTGTTAAAAAGATCAGCAGAATCTGTGGATACTTTAACTTTTTTTTCAATACCGTTCTGACTTAAAAGGACAGCATCGGTATGGGTGCCGCCAACATCTATTCCAATAATCATGGCCAGTTCCTGTCCATATCAATTGCAGCTTATATTATGCTTAATTTACATTGCGGAGCTTGTCAGAAAAACCTATGCTTGTCAATTAGATTTTGTGGCACTTTGTAATGCTCAAACATCAGTTCAAATGGTTTTATCTTGATAAATTAAGACATTTGATTTATTAATAATAACAGTGTTTACTTTTACGAATGGGTATTATTGATATAAGGAGTAATTATGCCGACCATTGAATGGGAGAAAAAAGGGTCCGTGGCCGTGGTGAACATGTGCAATGGTGCCAATAAACAGAATCTTGTCTTTGTTGCCGACATGAATCTGTGTTTTGATCAGATTGAAGCGGATAAAGATATCTATGCAATTGTTTTAACATCTACGGACGAAAAAAATTTTTCACAAGGGATAGATGTCGACTGGCTGGGCCAGAAAATGAAGGATCAGGATTTTGACAGCATCAAATCCTTTATGCATGGAGTCAATACAATATTCAAACGGGTCCTGCTTATGCCCGTGCCCGTGATTGCAGCGATCAATGGTCACGCCTTTGGTAATGGTGCCATGCTGGCCTGTACATGTGATTTCCGGTTTATGAAAAAGGATAAAGGTTTCTTTTGTTTTCCCGAAGTTGATATCAGTATTCCTTTTCTGCCCGGCATGATTGAATTTGTTCGCAAGGCCATACCGGAATATAAATTTAACGACATGCTTTTAACAGGAAAACGGGTCGGTGCCCAGGAGCTTGAAGACAGTCATGTCATTGAAAAGGCAAGCGACAACCTTGATGAATTGATGAAGGACGTTCTAACCTTTGCGGGTTCCTTTAACAAGAAAAGAGGTATTTTTGGCGAGCTTAAAAAACGAAAGCACAAAAAAATTATCGAGATCATGGATTCCGAGGATGTCGAGCTGATCGAGTCATTGACCCTGTTTATAGAATAAAACAGCTTTTTGTAAATTTAATAAATTTTTTGCAAATCGGTGACTGGGCTCTTTTTTGGGGCAGGATCAAATAAAAATATCGGTCTAAGCTTAATCCCGCAACGGATAGAGTCTTTAATCGACCTTTTTCAAGGTCATCCTGAACCGCAATGGTGGATAAAATGGAAATACCCACCCCATTTAATATCCCTTGGATAACAGATGTGGTATTTCCCATGGTCACACAGGTTTTTAAATTGTCCGGGTCAAAACCGGCATTCCGCATTGAGTTCAGGATCGATTGCCAGGTACCGGATCCTTTTTCCCGGTCAATAATGTTTTCATCGGCCAATTGAGAAAAACTGATCTCTTGGGTCTTGGCCCATGGATGATCGAAAGGAACGATCAATTTCATCTGATCTGCAATCAGTTTTTCCTGGTGGATTAATGGATCATTAATCGCTGCACCCACAATGCCGACTTCAATCTTTCCCTCGATAATATCCCTGGCAATCTGCATGGTGTCACCGGCAGCCAGTTGGATAGAAATATCAGGGAATTTTTTTGAAAAAGGGCCAATGATCTTAGGGATAATATAGCCTGAAGGAATGGTGCTGCCACCGATAATAAGCTTGCCTTTTGTTTTTCCTAAAAAATCAAACAGTGTTGACTCTGCTCGATCTTTAAGTGTGAGCATCTGTTTTGCATAGTCAAAAAGAATCTGTCCTGCCTGGGTGGGTTCTGTCTTTTTTCCCAGCCGGTCCAGAAGACGGCATTGAAAATAATTTTCAAGGTCTTTTATATGGCTGCTTACGGTGGGCTGGGAAAGGTTGATAGCCTTTGATGCTTTTGAAAAGCTCTTGTTTTCAACAACCGATATAAAAATATGAAGTTGCCACAAATCCATAGTGTCATCCTTATAATTCAGGCTTTTAATTTAGGAAATTTTTCCATAAGTTTACGGTGAACGGATTCAGGCACCATATCAGAGATGTCACCGCCAAACTGGGCAGCCTCTTTAATGATTGAGGAACTGGTGAAAATCCAGCGAAAGCCTGTCATTAAAAAAACGGATTGCACTTCCTTATTTAATTTTCGATTCATCAAGGCCATCTGGAATTCACTTTCAAAATCAGACAGGGCCCGCATCCCCCGAATAATTGCAACTGCATTTTTGATTTTTGCATATTCGACAAGAAGTCCGCCAAAAGAATCGACCAGAACCGATGGCTCATCTTGAAAACATTCGCTAATCATCTGTTCTCTTTCTTCCATGGTAAACAGGGCTTTTTTGGAAGGGTTGTGCAGCACAGCAACAATAACCTGGTCAAAAATGCCTAGAGCGCGTTGAATAATATCAATATGTCCGTTGGTAAGAGGATCAAAGGAGCCGGGATAGATAGCTATTTTTTTATTTTCAGCCATTGAGGTGATTGTCCTTAGTTTTTGTTTATGATTGAAATTCTGGTTTTTGAGTATTTTTTTTGTTTCAAAATGTCAAGACCGAAAGTGTTAATTTCAATATTCTCTTTGTGGGAGTACTCTGCAATAATGACTGAATCCTCCGCTAGAAGGTCCATGAATCTGTTTTTTTTAAATGTATGTTCAATAAGGCCTTTTCCATAGGGGGGGTCTATAAAAATAATATCAAAGGCTTGCCCGAACAGAGAAATTGGAAATTTTTCCTTTGCCAGATCCAGAATGATGACACAGGCCCGATTATTTAGTTTACAATGGTCAAGATTTTGATGGATCACATCACAGGCCCTGTCAATGAAAGTGACGTCTTTGGCGCCCCGGCTCAATGCTTCAATCCCTAATGCCCCGGTTCCGGCAAACAGGTCAAGAACGCGCGCATTTTTGATTTTTTGGCCCAGGATATTAAAAACAGCCTCCCTGGTTCGGTCCGAGGTCGGCCGTATATGTTTACTATGAATCCGGACCAGCTTTCTGCCCCTGCAACTGCCACTGATGATTCGCATTGTGTTTAAGATAATCGCTTTTTGATATAATTAACGCTTGTACCCAGTTTTTTAGCGGTGGCTGCGATGTTTCCATCTTCTTCCCGCAGCTTTTCTTTTATAAAAAGTTGTTCAAACTGCTTTCTGGCAAGATCAAGATCGTCTTCATATTGATTTGGCTGACAGTCCATCAAATTAATGGTTTCGAACACAGGATTATAGGGAGACGGGATATCTTTAATGTCGATGAAATCGGAATCAACCATGATAAACAATCGTTCCAAAAGATTTTTTAATTCCCTGACATTGCCGGGCCAGTTATATTTCATTAAAAGATCCATGGCCTCTTTGGAGATCTTTTTTTTCTCGGTTGCAGACTGTTCGGATAGCTTACCTAAAAATGTTTCTGCTAAAAGGGGTATGTCCTGTTTTCTCTCTCTTAAAGCAGGGACATGAATTGGAATAACATTGAGTCTGAAAAATAGATCTTCTCTGAAATTGCCGGCAGCAATTTCAGTTTCAAGATTTTTATTGGATGAGGCAATCAGACGAACATCCAGGTGAAGGGTTCTGCCACCCCCGATTCTCTGGAATGTCTTAGATTCAAGCGCCCGTAAAATTTTTGCCTGGGTTTTGATGTTCATATCCCCGATTTCATCCAAAAAAAGCGTTCCTTCTGCCGCCAGTTCGAATTTGCCTTTATTTTTTGATGTCGCCTTGTCAAATGCCCCTTTTTCATGTCCGAATAATTCACTGTCAAGGTTTTCTTCGGGGATGGCTGCACAATTGATAACGATCATCGGTTTATCTGGTCTTGAGCTGAATTGATGAATGGTTCTGGCAACCATTTCCTTACCTGTTCCGTTTTCACCCGTTATCAGGATGGAAGAGTCTGAAGGGGCGGCATTCATGATTTCTCCATACAGTTTTTGTACGGCAGTGCTTGCACCTGTAATGGAATTTTTTTCTATGGTCTTTTTGCGAAGATAAAGATTTTCTTCCTCAAGCTTTCTGAAATTTAAGGCATTGTTGATGGTGACCATGACTTTATCTATGGATAAAGGTTTTTCTAAAAAATCATAGGCCCCTGATTTTGTAGCATCGACAGCAGATTCAATTGTACCGTGGCCGGTGATCATAACCACCGGAAGATGAGGGGCAATCTTTTTTATTTCTTTCAGGGTTTCGATACCGTCCATACCCGGCATCCAGATATCTAAAAGGACGATATCCGGGGATTGGGTTTCTATTTTTTTTAATGCTTCATACCCGTTAAAGGCATGTATGACTTCAAACCCGTCATCGGAAAGAATTCCTTCCAAAGACTCGATGATAGTGGCCTCATCATCAACAATTAAAACCGCAGGATACATTCTTTAATTCTCCTGTTTAAATTTATGCATCTTAATGTTTAATGTCCCTTAAAACGATAATTTGTTCCTAAGCAGGCAGCTCAATAATAAACTTAGCCCCTTTCGGGTTGTTATCCTGGACTCTTATTACACCATTATGGTCGGAAATAATAGAGTTGACTATGGCAAGGCCAAGCCCCATTCCTGATTTTTTGGTGGAAAAATAAGGTTCGAATAACTTTGTTTTTTCCTTATCTGAGATACCTTTACCATTGTCGGCAATTTCAATTCTTACAATTTTTAAGATATCATCATACGACACATCAATTAAAATCATCCCTTTTTTATTAACAGCCGAGACAGCATTGTCAATCAGGTTGATGAATGCCTGTTTCATGTGCTGATGGTCCAGTCTCAGAACAGGAACGTTTTCAGCAAAATGAGATCTGATATCTACATTTTCAAGCCCTTCCCGATACAAGGCAATGGTTTCAAGAATAACATTTTCAATACGTACCTGGGACACATTTGCATCTGGGAATTTGGCAAATGCAGCGAATTGGTTGACAAGATTTCGAATCAGATCGACATGTTCAACAATGGTGTCTGCACATCCGCTAAAAATATCATCATTAATTTGTTTGCCGTATTTGCGTTTCAGTCGCTGGGCAGACAGTTTTATAGGGGTTAACGGATTTTTTACTTCATGGGCGATCCTGCGGGCCACCTCCCGCCATGCCGCCACCCGCTGGGCCTTTTCAAGTTCAGTTACATCATCAAAAACCAATACGGACCCTACATTTTTATCGGCATCATCTTTTAAGGTGTTATAGGTTAAGGAAAAGTGTTTCGGGCTTCCGGACACTGTTGCAGAAAGGGGTATTTCAAGAGTTTCCTGGCCCTTGGCAACCTGGTCGTTGATCTTGTTTGCTATCTGGAGGTATTCGCCTTGTAAGACTTCTTTGAAATTCCGGTTTAAGATATCACGAGAGTTGATGTCCAGCATGGATTCGGCAGCCGTGTTAATGGTTGTAATGGTGCCTGAATTGTCAATTGATACAACGCCGGCGGAGATGTTTTTTAAAACGATTTCGATATAATGCCTGCTTCTTTCAAGTTCAGCATTCTGCTGTTTGAGCATCTCTCCTGAAAGCGCTATCTGTTCACGACCTGCGGCAAGTTCTGTGGTCATGGAGTTAAAAGACTTAATAAGGGTCCCGATTTCATCATCGGTTTCATAGTCAATCTGGTAATTTAAATCTCCATCTGCGACTCGTTGTGTTCCTTCCGCAAACTTCATAATGGGGACGGTTATGGATTTTGCCATCTGAAAACCAAACCAGATAGCACAAAAAATAACCAAAAGAGCAACAATCGAAAGTGCAATATAATAGGTTGTCCTGGCGGGTTTTTTAGCCAGTTTTAATTGGTGGTATTCTTCAACACCCTTTACAATTGCCGCAAGGTTTGATGAAAGATCAGGTGAGATCAGTGTGGTGATCACGATAAATGCATGGGCTTTGTCCGGGGGCGAACCAAAGGGTATGGCGGCAATGGTTCTTAAAAACTCCCCTTCCTTTGTATATTGAGAAATTGTATTGCTGAATTTGTCTTTGGGGATATCGGTCAGATTGTTGCTGGTCAGAAGACCAAAATGCAGGCTTTCCAATTCATTGGGCAAAGACAGACTCACCCGTTTTGCATCCGGCGTGTAAACCTCAACTGCATGCAGGTTAAACGCCCGCTGGGTGATCTGAGTATACCGGATCAGTTTTTTTTCATTTTCTTTATCCAAAAGCTTGCGCGAATCGATTTGAAAAGCTGCCCTTTTGGCATAAAATTCATTTTTTTCTTCTACATACTCATATAGTTTCTGGCCGACAACAATGGCGTTTTTCAGGGTTTGTTCCACAGGCGTGTTAAACCAGAATGCAATACTTGTGGAAATAAAGTGTATGGAAAAAAAGAACAAAACAGTGGTCGGCAGGAGTGCGAGAACAACAAATGCTGTGACAAGACGGGTTTTAAGGTTTGATCCCAGGATATTATTCTTTTTTTCATAGTAGAGTTTGGCTAGATTTCTAAAAACCAAAAGCAGCAGTGTCAACAACAATAAAAGATTGGTGTTGATCAAAATAAACATCAACACCGTACTGGAGAAGGCAAAGTCATTGCCGAAATTGGTAATCCGGGTTTCAATGAATGTCAGAACAGCAACCGCGATAAGAATAATAAGAATTAAGAATCCTTCTTTTCTTTTCCGGGCTTTTTCATCTTTTATGGGTTTTAATTCTGTCATACGTTCATTTTAAAGAGGGAAGAGACAACCAAAGATTTAATAGGTGAAATTGATTAAATACCAATTGGTTTCAAAATCCCAGAAAGAGACAAAAAAGAATACATAATGAAGAGAGAGCGGCAGGGTAACCTTATCTAATTCGGCCTTGATTTTGAGTTGGTATTTATTCCCTTTAATAAGTTTATTCAGAGGGATAATAGTCAGATTGTCAATTTCGGTCATCAAAAATTGAGCCTCTTCAAATGACTGGGTGACCACAGTATCCTCTTTTTTCCAGGGGCGATGAATGGAAAATTCTTTTTTTAATGGATTGTATTTAATGGTTGATTTTACCTGGATATCAGCAATTTTTTTATCAAACCATGAACCGCCTGTCTGATACAATGTCACGTAAAAAGAAAATACAGTGGGAATACCATTTAATATTGCCTGCCGGGTTTTTTCAGTAAACGCTTCTTTTACATCAAAATAGGTCAACAGATCATCACGGGTATTGGCAAGCTTAATATTTTCAATGACTGCATTTTGTTTCGGTGTTGCTGCCAGCACGATAGAAGGGAAAACAAAAGATACAGAAAGGCATAACCATATGATAAAACCACAGAACAATTTGAGAACTTCAACAGGCTTGAATAGTGTCATAATTGTTTACATTTTAGCGGGGCCTGTTTCCCAGGCATCCCTATCTTCTAAAAAGGTTTTTATGAATAAATGATTCAGGGTGTGCCCGGATTTGTGGGTAACGATATGCCCTTGTATGGGCATGCCCAGCAGAGAAAAATCTCCAAGGCTGTCCAGTAATTTATGCCTGACAAATTCATCAGGATATCTAAGTCCCTCTTCATTTAGTATTCTATCTTTATCAATAATGATGGCGTTGTCAAGACTTCCCCCTTTACCAAGACTGAATCTTTTTAACAACTCAATGTCTTTAATAAAGCCAAAGGTTCGTGCATGGCTGATCTCTTTCTCAAAATCATTCTTTTCCCGGTCAAAAGTAATTTGTTGTTTTCCTATCAACGGGTGATCAAAATCAATGTTGCAGGTGATTTTAAAGCCGGGTTCAGGCGTTGCAATAACGGATTTGTCATTATCAATAACCGTAATTGGTTTTTTGATAATAAAAAAATGCTTGGGAGCAGCCTGTTCCACAAGACCTGTATCCTGAATCAGATGCGTAAAAATTTTAGCACTTCCGTCCATGATCGGTATTTCATAATCATTGATTTCAACAAGCGCATTATCAATACCGAGTCCTGCAAAGCAGGCCATTAAGTGTTCAATGGTGGAGACAATCGCACCATTGGTTCCAAGGACTGTGGCAAGGCTTGTGTCGACAACCAGTTTGAACAGGGCCTGGATGTCGTGGGTACCGGGAAGATCTGTTCGTCTGAATTTTATCCCGTGGTTTTGGGGTGCAGGGTTTATGGTTAATTGGCTCTGTTTGCCGGAATGTACCCCGATACCCGAAATGGAAACGTGTTGTGAAAGGGTCTTTTGTAAATAATATTTGGTCATAAAAATTTGCTTACCTTTGTTATCCGCTATGCTCTGCGCCGAGGTATATATATCTGATTTTAATATGCAAAGCAAAACAAATGAGAAATTTCTTTGGTTCTTTTGGGTTTTTTGATAGATAAAAGCAGCATCTTATAATTTTTCATAATCAATTTCGCAAAAAGATCTTTTGAAACTCGAAAGGAGTCAATGTGCTTTCCAAGGTAGACTCATGCACGGTAGAAGGGATTGACGGGTTTGTTGTAGAGGTGGAGGTGGATATCTCCAATGGCCTTCCAACCTTTAATATGGTGGGCTTGCCTGAAGTCTCCGTCCGGGAAAGTAAGGATCGGGTAAGGGCTGCTATAAAAAATTGTGGATATTCCTTTCCCATGGAGCGCCTGGTTGTAAACCTGGCTCCGGCTGATATCAAAAAAGAGGGTACGGGTTTTGACCTTCCGGTTGCTGTTGCCATCCTCATCGCAACAAAATTGATACCTGAAGGGGCCGCCGCAGACTACCTTATATCAGGAGAATTATCATTGGATGGACGGATTAAACCGGTCAAGGCTGTGTTGCCCTATGCAATTTGTGCAAAACAAAAGGGATATAAAGGCATTATCATCCCAAAGGAGAATGCAAAGGAAGCATCCATGGTAAAGGGCATTGATGTCCTGGCTGTGAAAAATCTAAGCCAGGTCGTTGATTTTTTTTCAGGGTTTAAGCAGATTGAACCGCTTAAGGTTGATGATCAAAGGGTACAAAAAGACAGTCGGGATCGATTTCAAATTGATTTTTCCGAAGTCCAGGGCCAGCAGTATGCAAAAAGAGCCTTGGAAATTGCTGCCGCAGGTTTCCATCATGTCCTGATGACAGGTCCGCCGGGTTCAGGTAAAAGCATGCTGGCCAAACGATTACCAACCATTTTACCAAAGCTTTCATTTGACGAGGCCATTGATGTGGCACGAATTCAATCTGTTATTGGGCTGATGGAATCCGATAGTGAGGGCTTGCCAAAAAGGCCTTTTCGGGCACCACACCATACAATATCGGATGCCGGACTTGTGGGGGGCGGTTCACGGCCTGCGCCCGGGGAAATCAGCCTGGCCCACAACGGGGTGTTGTTTTTAGATGAATTGCCTGAATTTAAAAGGAATGCATTGGAAGTGTTGAGGCAGCCCCTTGAAGATGGCTGTGTCTGCATTGCACGGGCAAATGCAAAAGCCGTATATCCATCCCTGTTTATGCTGGTGGCAGCCATGAATCCATGTCCATGCGGGTTTTTGTCTGATGCGTCGGGCAAGTGCAGTTGCACGGCACCCCAGATACAACGGTATCGATCCAAGATTTCAGGCCCCCTCTTGGACAGGATTGATATCCAGGTTGAGGTGCCCAAAGTTGAGTACAAGGATCTTTCATCCAAG
This sequence comes from Desulfobacula sp., assembly GCA_021647625.1. Classification (GTDB taxonomy): domain Bacteria; phylum Desulfobacterota; class Desulfobacteria; order Desulfobacterales; family Desulfobacteraceae; genus Desulfobacula. The sequence continues at coordinate 7,614 of JAKIUJ010000064.1, read as the reverse complement.
GTTAAAGCCGAGTCTTCATCCAAGATTAAAAATCGGGTGATCCATGCCAGGATGCAACAGGAAAAAAGATTGAATAAAACCGGTATTGCCTGCAATGCTCTGATGGACAACCGTCATTTAAATGCATTTTGCAAGCTGCCCTATGATGGTGAAAAACTGCTCGAACAGGCAGTGGATGTGCTGGGCTTTTCAGCAAGGGCCTGCCATAGTATTATCCGTGTGGGAAGAACCATTGCTGATCTGGAACAATCAAAAGATATCCTAAGAGAACATCTTGGCGAAGCTATCGGGCTTAGGAGTTTTGACAGAAATATTCTTTAAATAATTTTTTAGACAATTGATGGATTCTTTACAGCTTTTCAAGAAATTGTTATAATGGAAACTATTGGTCGTTGGTTCGATTCGAGCAGAGCAACTAATAAAGAGAAATGGACTTATTTCCGGCTCTCTCAAAGGATTCAATGAACTTGAAAAAATCAATAAATTAAAGTTTAAAAAAACACCTAAAAGAGATAATTAAAAACCAAACCCATGAATGAAGCCAAATTAATAGAAAAGCTTAAACTGATCGAGGCACTTTTTTCAGGAGCAACAACCGAGGGCGAAAAAGATGCAGCTTTTAATGCTCTGCAAAGAATAAAGGATCGGCTAAAAGAAATTAAAAAAAATGATCCGCCGGTTGAATACCAGTTTACTATGTCGGATAAATGGTCTCGAAAATTGTTTGTGGCACTTCTAAGAAGGTATGATATCAAACCTTTTCGTTATTACAGACAACGGTATACAACAGTTATGGCTAAGGTTTCAAAAACTTTTGTTGATGACACCCTTTGGCCGGAATTTAAAGAGCTTGATAAAACTTTAAACTCATATCTTAAAGATATTACAGATAAGGTGATTTCTGAAAGTATTAATGCTGATAGTTCTGAAGCAGAAGTAGTTCAACAAATATCCGGGTAAAAAAATGGCAGGACAGGGTTTCAGGAGTATCTTGGGCTATCTCATATCAGTGCCTGAACGAAAATCTGAAAATTTGCTTGAGTACAAGACGGGCGAAAATTCTAACTCACTGTGGTCTTAATAGTTTGCGGATGAGTTTTTGATTAGCTGAATATAGTACTGGATGCCGTGAACATAGTTATCTATTGAAATTCGTTCATTGGTTCCATGAATTCTTCGTGTATCATCAGGTCCAAAAACAAATGGTGTAAACCGGTAACAATTGTCACTGATTTTTGAGTAATGCCTTGAGTCGGTTGTCCCAGAAACAAGACCAGGGGCGACTAATGTATCAGGAAAGATCCGGCGTATTGTTTTTTGAATATTTAAAAACCCTTTAGACTTTGAACTTGATATCGGTGAAGGTTCAGATACGATATCTTTGCAGATTTGAATATTTATTGAATCGTTGGTAATCGTTTTTTTGACATGTTTAATCACTTTTTTAATAGAATCCCCAGGTAAGATTCTAAAATTGATGAGCAGGTTTGCGTAACAAGGCAAAACATTTTCCTTTATACCGGCTTGCATCATTGTCGGCGCAGCAGTTGTTCGGATCATTGCATTTGTATTGTCAGATTTTCCAAGAAGATAAAGAATCAGGTGCTTAAAAATCCACTTGTTTGCAAATAATAATTTCCTTTGAATGGGCAACCTGGGCCCGATGGCTTTGAAAAAATCACTTATCGGGCTTGTAAGTCTAGCCGGCATTTGATTTTTTTCAAGCCGGTTCATGGCTTTACAAAGTGCACCTATTGCTGTTTTAAAAGGAGGAATGGCAGAATGTCCACCCTGGCTTTTTGTTTCTAACTTCAGAGAAACATAGCCTTTTTCAGCAACTCCGATAATTCCAAGAGGGCTTTGGGAAGGTGAGATTTCTTTTTTTATGATCGCCATACCCTCATCAAGTGTATAAGAAAATCTGATTCCTTGTTTTTTCAGATAATTAGAAATATGTAAAGCGCCATGGGTTCCACCGATCTCTTCATCATGTCCAAATGCTAAGTAGATTGTTCTTTCAGGAGAAAAATTATCATTCAGAAGCTTTTCCACAGCCTCCATGATGGCCATGAGGGCTCCCTTCATATCAAGGGTTCCCCGGCCCCATACAAAACCATCGGCAATTTCTCCACTAAAAGGTTTAAATAACCAGTCTTTTTTGGTCCCAGGTTCAACCGGGACAACATCATAGTGTGCAAGAAAGGCTATGGGCTCTGATTCAGAGTTTTTACCAGGCCACTTATATAAAAGCGAATATGAATTAATAACTTTTTTCTCAAGGTTTTCGTGTATCCCAGGGAATGATGTTTCAAGAAAGATTTGAAAATCCAGAAAAGGCTTTGTTTCAATTGTTGAATAAATTTGATTTGAAACAGTTTTCAGCTTGATTGAGTCAGATAACCTCCGGATTGCATTTTGGATATCCATTTCGTCAGGGTTTGTCTATTAAATTTTAATTGATTTTAAAAAAAAATGTGAACAGGTTTTTTATTTTGAAAATTATTTCTCAATTCCAACCCTTGCCTTGACACCTTGATTATAATAATGCTTCACTTCACTCATTTCGATAACCCGATCGGCCCGGTCCATGATTACCGAGGTGGCCCCCCTTCCTGTAACAACCAGTTCTACATGATCGGGTTTTTTGTCGAATAGATCCAGTAACGCCTGTTCGGTAATAATACCGTACTTGAGGGCCACATTCCCCTCATCCATTATGACCAGGTCATGCTCCCCTTTTTTTAGGATGTCACCAATTTCCTTAAAACCTTTGATACCAGCATTTTTATCAGCTTTTGAAGGCAGTCCTTTCACAAAGTGGCCTAATCCGTAATGTTCTACGGTTATCTGATCGGGAAATTTTTTTAAGGCATTCATTTCAGAGTATTTCCCAGATTTTAAGAATTGTCCGATAAAAACTTTGTTTCCTGCACCTACGGCTCGGATAGTAAGTCCAAGTGCTGAAGTCGTTTTTCCCTTACCATTACCTGTGTAAATCTGAATGTGTCCTTTCATCCGATTTGCTCTCCCGTTGACCTTGTTTTGAGTGACATCCCTTTAAGTTTTTATAAACATTCAGTATTTTCTGAACTGATTCACCATAACAGTCTATCTGTTTATAGGTAAATAGTCCGAAAGATGATTTTGATTCGGCCAAAAGACGATTTATTTTATGCCACACCTTTGATATGAAATATTATGCTGGTTTGCATTTTATTTCATACATAATATGGATAATTTTTTTTCTAGTGGTCGTTCGATTGATAGAATGCAGCAGGATAATGTGTGCTTGAACAATAATAGATTACACGGTTTGGTAAAATTTGTTGATTTTATGTCCTCCTGCTGTTTTGATAAAAATAATATAATGAACGCTCAATGAATGGAATAACGGTTTAAAGTGGATATACACAATAAAAGTGTTGCTGCAGTTTTAAACAACCTGACCGATGCTTTCATGATCATGAATGCACACGGCAGGATAGAATTTCTCAATGCCGTGGCTGAAAAAATTACCGGATATTCGACATCTGAAGCCAGAGGCATGAAGTGTGATGCGCTTTTCAATTCAGCCATATGTAAAATAGATTGTCTATTCAGATGGAATACCGGTGCAAAAAAAGTATGCAATAAAAGAGAACTGGTCATCCACCGTAAAGACGGCAGGCCCATTATGATTTCCTGCACAACGTCAACCATTATTGATACGGACGGTACGGTTGCCGGGGCTGTTGATGTATTTAAAGATATCTCAAAAATAAAACTTCTTGAAGAAAATCTCAAGGACTCCGAGTACAAGTATCGACGACTTTTTGAAAGCACCAAGGATATGATTTTTATCACTTCACAAAAGGGCCGGTTTATTGATTTTAATCAGGCGCTTGTCGACCTTTTGGGCTATAAGGAAAAAACAGATTTATATCAACTGGAATTTATAGAAAAAATTTTTATCAATGTTATTCACTGGGAGGTATTTCAAAACCAGATCAACCTTAACGGTTATGTAAAGGATTTTGAAGCCGGATTTAAGACAAAAGACGGCTCTCGCCTTCACTGCTGCCTGAGTGCAAATGCAGTCAAAGATGATCAAGGGAACATTCTGGGATATGAAGGCATTGCAAAAGATATAACTGCTCGCATGGATTCTTTTAGAAATTTGTATAAAAATCACCAGGAACTTGTGCTTTTAAATACGATTGCCGTGACAATGAATAGTGCTCTGGAACTGGATGATGTACTTGCAACAGCATTGAATAAAGTTATGAAATTGTTGGGATTTACTATCGGGGCTATATTTCTTATTAATCGAGAAAGAGAGGGGTTTGACCTTCAAGCACAAAAAGGATTTTCCGATAAAATCAAGGATGATCCTGTTGAGTTGATTTTTCATGATAAGGAGCTTAAAGAATTTTTTTTAGGCCCTGACAATTTTGTTACACCTAAATCAATTTTTCCTTCGTTCAAAGTATCCCTGGATAATTCTAAAACACGAAAAGCAATCCTGTTGAGCTGCTTTTTAATCACTGAAAAAGAAAAACCTTCAGGGTTTATGGCCTTTTGGATAAAGAATGATGAAGAGCTTTCCATAGAAGACTTTCATCTTCTCGGCTCTCTGGGTAATTTTGTGGGTGGTGCCATAGCAAATATAAACCTGATTCAAACAGTACAAAAACACCGTGAAGAACTCAAAAGGGTTACAGCCAAACTTTTTCAATCACAGGAAGATGAATGTAAAAGAATTTCTCGTGAGCTCCATGATCAAACCGGCTCTTCTCTTATTGGTATAAATTTAAAACTGGATGCAGTTGAAAATAAAATTCCCCTGGATGCAGAAGCAACTAGAACCTTGCTTCATCAAGTAAAGGGACAGATTAATCATACTTATCTGGAAATGCGTCGTATTTCCCATAGACTACACCCGGCGCTTTTGACTGACTTGGGGCTGGAACCGGCTTTGGACCAGTATATTTCCGAGATTGCGGAACAGACAAAACTGGATATTACCTTTAAAATGATTGGTTTTACAGGTAGGATTAATCCTGACATAGAGACTGTTTTGTATCGTATTACCCAGGAAGCACTTTCAAATGTCTTAAAGCATTCTAAAGCGAAATTATTCAAATTATCCATTATAAAAGGGTATCCCTCGATCATTTTTCTTGCCGAAGACGACGGAATCGGATTTGAATCCGACATGAATCATCCGGAAAGACCCGCCTTGGGTCTATTGGCCATGAGGGAAAGAGTAATGATGCGGGGGGGGAAGTTTACCCTTAGAACGGCGATTGGCGAAGGCACTCGTATAAGAATAGAGATTCCTTTAAATAAAGAAGGCGGCTCAAGGAAAGAGTGCCTTCAAATACCATTACAGGAGAGTTATGACCAGTAAACCGATAACAGTCGTCATTGCGGATGATCACACTATTGTCCGTGAAGGTTTGATCAAACTTTTGACAGAAGAAAGCGGTATTCAGGTTGTTGGTGAAGCCAAGAACGGAAGAGAAGCAGTAAAAAAAGTTCAAAACCTGGATCCGGATATTGTGATCATGGATATTGCCATGCCCAAATTAAATGGTATTGAAGCAACAAGGCAGATTAAACAGGCAAAGATTAAAACAAAAATTATTATTCTTTCAATGCATGATCACAGTCGGTATATCCGTGAACTTTTAGGTCTGGGTGTTTCCGGCTATCTGTTGAAGAATGCTGCCAGCAAGGATATTATAAAAGCGGTTAACAGTGCCATAAAAGGGAATACTTATTTGAGTCCATCCATTTCCAGCCGGGTGATTGAGGACTATGTGGGAATGAATAAAAAATCTTTGGAAGAAGAACTATACGACACTTTATCAAACCGGGAAAGGGAAGTGTTCCAGATGATGGTCGAGGGCAGTTCCACAAAAACAATAGCAGAAACATTGTGCGTAAGTCCTAGCACTATTAAGTCTCATAGATCAAATATTATGGGAAAACTTAAAATGAGCAACCTGTCACAGCTCATTCAATATGCCATACAGCTTGGAATCATTGATATCCAGATATGACATGTTAATAAATATGACACAAGGCGTATTGCCAATCAAATACGAAGAAGAAAAAACTAAGATCTAAGAGAAAGCGTTTATCCCGTTTAAAATTTCCCTGACCTCGGTATCATCCTGAAGAAAAGTCCCAAAATGGAAAATGGACTTTGGAGAGCTTTGTTAAAATTTGGTGTTGGATTTAAAGGATCGTAATCGGGTTGACAGGCAGAAGGGAATGTGCCAAGAATTAATATTCAAGTTTAAAGGGGACAAGCAGACAATGCCGGCCCACGAAAATATTATAGCAGCATTAAAAAAGGCAGTAATTGATTTCAAAATGGATGATTGCAAAGATGCGGCCCTTAAAGCACTTTCCCATGGGGTTGACCCTGCCTTTGCCATCATGAACGGGCTGGAAGAAGGAATGAAAAGAGTCGGTGTCTTATATGATACCAATGAGTATTTTGTGCCCGAGGTTCTGATGAGTGCCGATGCCCTTTACGCAGGTCTTAAGATCTTACGCCCTCATATGAAAAAAGAGTCTGATGTTTCAAAAGGAACCATTGTCATAGGATCTGTCCGAGGGGATGTCCATGATATTGGGAAAAATCTGGTAAAAGTGATGTTTGATACTGCCGGCTGGCAAGTACATGATCTGGGTGTTGATGTTCCGATTGAAAAATTTGTGGAAAAACAGATTAAAGTTAATGCAGACATCCTTGTCCTGTCAGCTATGATGACAACTACCATGATGGAAATGAAAAAGATAATTTCAAAGGTGAGATCCAAACGTCCTGAGTGTTTGATTATGATAGGTGGAGCACCTGTTACCTGCGATATTGCAGCCCTTTTCGGTGCAGATGGATTTGCTGCTTCTGCGGGAACGGTTATTACTGAAACACTCAAAATGATTGCCCGTTCAAACAAAAATAAGATTCTCAAATATGAATCTGTGATTTGATGCTAAGGATCGGCTCCAAAATAACTTGATCTTTTGTTTTCAAAATACACAGTTTTTAAGGGGTTTTGGAAACAAATTAGATCAAGTTATTTTGTAACGATTCCTAAGGAACGTACATTAAATTATTATTCTCATCTATTAAATTGTACCTTCTCGTCCTTTGGGCTACTCTGCTCACGGCACTTAAAAAAAACTATTTTAATTGATTCGATTTATTATAGGTTGATTACATATCAGTCTTCAGGGAAGGATGAGTGGCAAAAGTTGCGAAGACAGGCATTGTCAGCAAAGATTCAAATTTTTCTTATGAGGTGTCAGCGGATTAGCAATTATAAAATTATTTCCTACTAATTTGGATAGACTTTTTAAATTAAAAAATCGTCTTTTTCAGGGTGAAAACCGTCCTGGGGACGATTTACATTGTTCAATCCCCTTTGCTACAGTCATTAAAATGAGAATCATGGATAGAGATAAACCGTATTGGCCTAATATTTATTTGACTAAGGGTTCACTCAAAAATAAATTACCAATTTTGGGAGTTGAGTCGCCTACCCGGGTAGGCGTGAAAACTAAGGCATATAGGGCATATACCGAGTTTACACAACGCAGTCGGATAGGATGAATCGGCTT
>JAKIUJ010000296.1 GCA_021647625.1 Desulfobacula sp. | reverse complement strand
ATAAACTCTTCAAGACCGGATTTATCTGACACACTTACCAGGATCGTCTTTACCTTTACCTGGTTATCTGTTTTTCCAACAACATTTTTCCCCATGATATTCCCTCTAATTTTTTGGTAACTATTGTGAGCCTCTTGCAGAAATACCGATGAATGACTCTTGCCCACTATATACTATTTAGATGATAATTATTACAATGCAATATATGGTGGAATCAAGCCGTAATATATTTTATATGCAAGAGCCTCTTGTGTTTAAATTTTATTAATGATGTAAATTAATTATTAAATTAAGGGCTTAAAGTCAAGGTTCTATGGCCTGCATGAAAAGATTCTGAATCGTTAATACAGGGGGAATAACTTGTGTATAGCCCTGTTTTTAGCAGGATACCGTCGACAAAAAGGCCCGGCAGCCAAGAGGGCGAACATCATAGATACTGCATTTGTCATCAACCCAAAACGGGCAGACACCCCGTGAGGGATCATTTTCCTCTTCAGGAAGGGGTTGTCCTTCCATACAGAGTCTTGCAAACATATTGGTGGTCATTTTCAGGATGAATCCTTTCCCCAAAAAAATTCAAGTAATCTTTTTTGCCGTCCCGTTCTTTTTTCATTTAAAATCCTTTCTTTTTTCAAGAAATTTGATTATTTTTATATAAACAATCATTTTCGTACTGCATCTATCCTAATTTTTTTTCACAGTCAAACTTGATGCCGTCGCAAAAAGTCCGATCTACTGCGTTACAGCTTTTTTACAGACACTCAACATACTATATGTATTGTTGAGTGTCTGTAAAAAATCTCTCGCTTTGTATATCGAACTTCTGTGCTTTGCCATCGGAGCTTTAGCCATCGGAGCTTTAGCCATCGGAGCTTTAGCCACTGGAGCTTCGAATGGACTTTTTACGAGTCCATCAAACTTCCGATTTTTACCGAAAGTCAAACACGTTGCAGGGCAATGGATTCATCGCCTATATGTTTTCTCGACGAATTTAATTCGGTAGTTTTTTGATAATACCAGCGACTTATTTCATAAGGGTCCTTGACATTAATATAATATTCGGTATAAATAGAATATTGTCGAATTGAATTTTATGTTTTTAAACAATAGTCAAATTTAATTTTGGAGATCCCCAATGGACATTATTGACAAACAAATCTTAAAAGCCTTGCAACAGGATGGGCGCAAAAAAAATAATAAATTGGCCAAGGCGGCCGGTCTTGCCCCTTCCACCATGCTGGATCGAGTGAAAAAATTAGAAGACAAAGGTATTTTAAAAGGATACCGGGCTGTTGTTGATCCGGCAAAGCTTGGGTTAATGGCACAAGGATTTGCCTGTATCTCTCTTGACCGTCACAGGGTAAAGGATATCGAAGGTCTTGAGAGTGAAATTAAAAAAATCCCCAGTGTTCGCGCCTGCTACCACATTACCGGTCGTTTTGATTACCTGCTCCATGTAGTGGCCCCGGATTTAAGTGATCTTGGCACATTGATCAAGGAAAAGCTTGCAACAATTCCAGGCATGGGGAAAATTGAGACCTTTATTGTCTACGACGAGGTTAAGCCGGATCAGGGATGGCCCATTGACGCGGCCTGATGATAGAACAGCCCGAATTTGAAGATTATTTCATATAAACCACTCCAAGGAGACATAAAATGGCAAAGAAAAAAGCAATCCATGATTTTTACAAAATGAAAGAAAATAATGAAAAAGTCACCTGGCTGACCTCCTATGACTTTCCCACTGCCCAGTTTGCCGAGAAAGCCGGCCTAGACATGATCCTGGTGGGCGATTCCCTTGGCATGTGTGTATACGGCTACAAAGGCACGGTTCCTGTGACCATGGATCAATGCATTGTCCATTGCGATGCAGTCCGGCGCGGTGCACCCGACACCTTTATTGTCGGTGACATGCCCTTTATGAGTTACCAGACCAGTGATAAAGATGCGGTAATCAATGCCGGCAGGTTTCTTAAAGAGGCAGATGTTGATGCCATTAAACTTGAAGGCGGCACACGGGTTGCAACAAGAATTAAAGCCATTGTGGAAGCCGGCATCGTTGTCATTGGCCATATCGGATTGACCCCGCAAAGTTCCGGTGCTCTTGGCGGACATAAGGCACAGGGAAGAACAGCCAAAGATGCAGTCCTTGTGGTTGAAGATGCCCTGGCTGTCCAGAATGCCGGTGCACATATGCTTTTGGTTGAAGCGGTACCGCCTGAAGTGGCGGAGTATATTGCAAAGACCCTGACTATACCGGTATTTTCCATTGGGGCCGGTAAAGAATGCGATGGACAGCTTTTGATTGTCAGTGATCTCATCGGCCAGTTCCAGGCCTTTACCCCGAAATTTGTAAAAAAATACTGTGATGTTGCCTCTATAATCACCGATGCCATGAAAGCCTATTGCGTTGATGTCAGGGAGGGCAGTTTCCCGGAAGATAAGCATTGCTACCACATGATTAACGGTGAAAACAAAAAATTTATTGCCCAAATGAAAAAATAGAAACCATATAACTAGCAGTTGACCGAAAACCCTGTGTTTGGGCGGCTCGTAGAGGAGCAATGCTCACAAAGTTGCCCATATGCAAGGCGCAAGAAACCCTGAAACCGAAGTGTACTACTGTACATGAGGATTTCGCAGCAACGCCGCAGATGGGTACTGCCCCGACGGGTGAGTTTTCGTTCAAACACTAACTATCAAAAAGGGAGTGAGCCATGACACAACTAAACCAGATGCTTAAAATCAATCCTGAAGATTTAGACGTCGTCAACCAATTAATGACGGATCCTGCCAACCCTCAGGTTAAAGACCTATGTGACCTGATTGAAAAATTCGGCGGTGCAAAAGCAATTAATAAAAAAGCTAAAGAAGCCAGAAAGCCTGAAAATTTAATGCAACGGCTAAAGAAAATGAATTCTCCATATGTTGCCGACATCGAATGGCTCATGGAACAGCGTGACAATAAAGCGTTTGTTTCCATGGATGACTATTGCAAAACCATTGCCGGGGATACAGAAGTCGATTTTTCAAATGCAGTCACCCTGGAAGTTTCCGCCATGCAGTTTTTCCCCTGGTTGATTGCCCAGGCCAAACATGCCATTGAGAAAAAACAGCTCATGCCCGGCCGTATCATTCGGGTCCGAAATATGGCAGAGCAGGCTTCTGATGATGGAGATCTGATCGCCACCATCCTTGCCATGCAGATTATTGGTGCCACCTGGGTGGAATCCCTTGATACCCGGGGCACAGATGGCAGCAACGTTCATCTTGGCGGCGGACCTGAAACCCTTGCAGGTTTTTTTGGCGGTATAGGCCAGCCAAACGATTATCCCATTAAATGGGCCGAAGAATACCTTGAATACTACACAAATTACGGTAT
>JAKIUJ010000295.1 GCA_021647625.1 Desulfobacula sp. | reverse complement strand
GAAAAAAATCGGAAAAAGTCATCTTGAAAAACTGAGATTCAAGGACTATGCTGCCATTCGCATTTTGGATTATATCAAGCATTCCGGCAGACAATTCAAGGATCTTAATCTCAAAGGTGAAATTGTGGAAAATGATCCCTTTGCTATTCTCATGCAATGTGCTCGCAAGGGGACCGGAGGGGGCACTCCTGCCTACTTTTATGATATGATTCACCTTTTCAGGCAGTTTTCCGGGCATGAAGATCCAATACCGCATAGATTTGAAATTTTATCATGGATGGACAGACATTCTTCAGGCCTTGATCCAGAAGTAGTCTGGCAGAGGAAAAAAAATAAATTTCGTATACTGAAAATCATTATAAAAATAATTGATAAAAGAAGAATAAAAAGCAAGCGGTATAGATTTGAAAAAGGGATGTCCAGGCAAAAAAAACTGGCCCTTGCCACAACATGGTGGAATGATCATAAATTTCATCTCAAATTTGCAGTCAGAACACCTGAAGACCTGAATGAAATGCTCGATCACTCCCTTGACAGGGAAATAATGGACACCATGAAACAGGCCCAAAAAAAAGGAATCCCCTTATTTGTCAATCCATATTACCTGTCTCTTTTGGACACACAGGCCTCTCCTGTTTCTTTGGGTGCTGATCTTGCCATACGGCAATATATGATCTATTCAAAGGAATTGGTCAAAGAATTCGGTAATATTAATGCATGGGAAAAAGAAGATATTGTGGAGAACGGGAAACCCAATGCTGCCGGCTGGATCATTCCGGACGACTGTATTCACAGACGATACCCCAATGTTGCTATTTTAATTCCCAAAAGCTTGGGCCGTGCCTGTGGCGGGCTCTGTTCAATATGCCAAAGAATGTATGGTTTTCAATATGGTGATTTGAATTTTGATCTTAAAAAATTAAAAGCCAGGGACTCATTAGAGGACCGCCTGGAAGCGTCCATCGACTATTTTGAAAATGATTCTCAGTTAAGGGACATTCTTATCACTGGCGGCGATGCATTGATGAGCACCAATAAAGGCCTTAGAAAAATTCTTCAAAGCGTTTATAAAATGGCCAAAAGAAAGCGGTTGGCCAATATGAACAGAAAAGACGGAGAAAAATACGCTCAGATTTTAAGGGTGAGGCTGGGTACCAGGCTTCCGGTTTATCTTCCCATGAGAATCCAGCCAGACCTGGTAAACATACTTGCCGAATTCAAGGAAAAAGCATCAAGAATAGGTGTTCAACAATTTGTTTTTCAGACCCATTTTGAATCTCCCATGGAAATAACTCCTGAAACAAGATTCGGTGTAGATCAGTTAAATAAAGCCGGTTGGATTGTAACCAACCAGCTGGTTTTCACATCTGCCGCATCAAGAAGGGGGCATACGGCTAAACTTCGAAAAGTGCTCAACGATATCGGTATTATTCCCTATTATTCATTTACTGTTAAAGGATATATGGAAAATAATCACCTTTTTTCACCCAATGCACGGCTGGTTCAGGAAGGCATGGAAGAAAAGATTATCGGCCTTCTGCCTGATACGTTCTGCTCGGAATTAAAACAACTGCCCTTAAATGCAAAAAATATAGTTGAGAATATTTCTCAGTTGAGAAAAAATGCCGACATCCCGTTCCTGGCATCTGATAGGAACGTCCTCAATCTTCCTGGGGTCGGCAAGAGTCTTACATATAGAACCATTGGCATTACTAATGATGGCAGAAGAATCCTTGAATTTGATCATGACGCGACAAGAGAGCATAGTCCGATTATAGATAAAATAGGGAAGGTTACCATCATTGAATCCAAAAGCATCCATGATTATCTCCACCAGCTTGACAATATGGGCGAAGATGTATTCGAATATGCATCAATTTATGGATATTCGTTAAGCGAAACAGAATCCAGAAATCAAATCTTTGAGTATCCTACCTATGATTATGATGTAACAAAAAAAATCACCAATCTGGATTTTCATTTAACTTGAAGACTGACCATTTTAATAAAGGAGCAAATAGCCTGTCACGCAAGAGGTCGCGAGTTCGGGTCTCGTCACTCCTGCCATATTAAAAAAGGTCTGTTTTTTGATTTATGGCTCCTGATTTTATGGATATAAAGGGCCTGGGGATCTGTCATTATTAACTTGGGGCATAAATTACATATTATTGTGTAAAAAAATTCATAAATTATGTAATAAATTATCATTTCAGAATAGTTTTACTGGCGGATAAATGTTCTTGTTCTTGTATGAGCCTGTTGGACATGGATGTCCATTGGGAAAATGCTGTGGCATTAAACTTGCTTATTTTGATTTCAATTAACGGAATAATTGTAAACAACTAATTTATTAAGGATTTGCTTATGAAAAAATTATTATCAGTATTAACACCGTTCTTTTTATTGGTTTTAAGTCTTTCAGGCAGTGTTGGCGCTGCAACAATTACCAATGGATTTACTTATGCCGTTGCCAGCGGCAGCAACCAGTCTATCGGGTCTCACTTTCATTCAAGTACAAATGGGGACTACGGTAATCCTGCCGGGTTGGCAGAAGTTGGAAATTATAATAATGAAGAAGTCAGGGGCCTGTCAGAATATAATCTGCTAGGACTGTCGTCTGCTTTAAATGCATATTTTACATTTGACGTCTACGGCACGGGTTTGTTCTTTGGAACAAACGATTTTTCTTTTGACGGCAAAATAGATATTCTAGCTTATCAAGGTAATAATACCGAGGATGTTTCTGACTACCAAGCTGCACCAGCGGGTTTAATAGGATCATTCAGTACAGTTGGTATTGCAGTTGGAGATATTTTCAGTTTTGATATTACGACTATTTTTAATACTGCGATCACTGCCGGCTGGTCCTCTCTTGGAATAAGGCTTCAGACTGAAGATACAGTTGATGGGGCAGGAGCCTGGGTATTTGATGATTTCAGGCTAACTAATAGTGACGACACATCAAACAACCCTGTCCCGGAACCAGCAACAATGGTCTTATTTGGGCTGGGTCTCCTTGGTCTTGCAGGAATCAATAGAAAAAAATAAAAAATTAAATTTATAATCAGGGCAGAGCCATTAAATTGTCTCTGCCTTTTTTATTTTGCTTCTTCTACCATCTGTATGGTCTTTTCTTCAACCTCTTTGGCTACTTGAAGCAGTTTTTCATCCTGAGAAAGTGACGACAACATTTTCATTGGCTTTATAAGCCCAATTTTAGTTTTGCCTTTCTCTGTAAAAACCGAGATACGACAGGGCAGTGCCATATTTAGTCTCATATCAGTTTTAAGCACTTTTGTAGCTTGCTCTGGATTGCAAACTTCAAATATTTTGCACTGCTCTCCAACTGCTCTACCTTTTTTTCGAAGAGTATTTCCTCATTCATG
>JAKIUJ010000063.1 GCA_021647625.1 Desulfobacula sp. | reverse complement strand
TGGTCAGTGTTCCACCGGATTCCTGCATGGCATAGTTTGCATTGGTGATTAAATTCATAGCAATTTGATGTATCTGTGTAGGATCTGCCATTATCGTTTGAGTTTCAGGATCGATAAACTTTTTAATTTCAATGGATGAAGGGATGGTAGACCGAACAAGTTTGGCCACTTCTTTAATAATTAAATGCGGTCTTAAAGGCTGGAGATCCTGTTCAACCTGCCGGCTGAAAGTCAATATTTGTTTGACAAGTTCTTTGGCCCGCTTTGCCCCTGCCAATATGACACTGACATGTTCATGCAAATCACTGTTCCAGGGTAAATCTTCCTCCAGCATCTCTGCAAAACCAACAATCGGAAACAAAATATTATTAAAATCATGCGCAATACCGCCGGCCAGAGCACCAATGGCTTCATTTTTTTGCAGCCGGCGAAGCTGGGATTCAAGCAACAACTTTTCCTTTTCAGCCGCCAGTTGTTCTGTGATATCTTCAAGGATTCCGATAACACCGGTCACCTTTCCTTTATCAGAAAGGATTGGTGCAAAGATTGCCCGAACCGGTGTTAAAACGTCACCGCTTGCGGAAAGATAGTCACCATTATACAGATTTCTATTCCCGGACAATGTCTTGATGATAATTTTTTTCATTCTCTCATCTTTTAGAGATTTGATTAAATTAAAGCCGATCATCTCATCGTATCGCCCACCTAAAATATCACATAAATTTTGGTTGCACGCAGTTATCGTCCCGGATGTATCCAAATGAACAACGGCCAGTGGTGCATGTTCAAATAAAGACTCAAGTTTTTCTATATTCTCTTTTAAATGATTTTCCATTATTTTTCGGGTCGAAATATTGCGAATGATGGCTGAAAAATAAAAATTTTCTTTTATCTTCCACTTTGCCAAAGACAATTCTATGGGAAATTCAATGCCATTCTTTTTAACGCCTACAACTTCAATCGTTTCACCAATAATTTCTGACTGACCGCCGGCAAGTATTCTTTTCAAACCCTCGTGATGAGCTTTTTTAAATCGGTCCGGAATAATCAAGCTTACCTGTTTTCCAGTCACCTCATCAAAAGAATAACCAAAGTGGCTTTGCGCAGCTCTGTTCCAGAAGATAATTTTCCCATGGCTGTCGACGGATATGATGGCATCAACTGCAGTTTCTGCGACAGAGCGAAACCGTTCTTCACTTTCATAAAGCAAGGCTTCGGCTTTTTTTTGATCGGTAATGTCCCGAACAAAGGCAGCGATTAATGCGGAGTCTAAATCAACGGGTTTGTTCAATAAAAATGCCTGTATTTCAATCGGACAGACAGTGCCGTCTTTATGTATATATTCTTTCTCGTAAAGGTCAGTATACCCTCTTTCCAGAAGGGTTTTCCCATGGACATCAATTTCCCATTTCACCCATTTTTTCGGGGTTAAATCCCAAAAAGACAATTGCTTTACTTCATCTATACTATATCCTAACATTTTAGCAAAAGCCGGGTTTAGATCAAAAAGCTCACCCGATCCCCAATTGATGACAAACCCGTCTCTATTCTGGTGAAACAGAGCCTGATAGTACTTTTTGCTCTCTTCTAATGTCTTTTGTGTCTGTTCAAGATCCTTGATTTCAGACTTAAGTTTTTTTATGTAAGAGATAAAAAAAACAAGCGCAAAGAAAAAACACGATATTAAAAATAAAACCAAGATGTCCTCCGGAAAGGTAATCTCTCGATAATTTTTATAGTACTCTCTTTTTCATTCTGGACATCGTCATTGTCAACTGCAACAGCACTCACCATTGGAATAAGACCCAACATACAGCAACCAGGGCATCAAAACAATAAAAGAAATTAATTTTTAGATGAGCCCTAAAGAAAACAGATACAAAAAATATTATTGGATAATGTATGTCAAAGTTCTTGCCCGGACAATTTTAACTTTATCTTTCAATTTAAGCAACTCTGTTGAAAGGGTCAGCAATGTTGCTTTATAGGGATGCCCAATACCAACGGCAGACCCATGTTTTTTCGCAAGAGAGATCAATTCCTCAAATTGCCCGGTAATATATTTTTGTTCCTGGATATTGTCGAGAAATACATCTCTTTGGGCAAATTTAAGCTTAAATAACCTGGCAGATGCTTTACATTGCGATTTGGGAGCGGTTCTTGAATCGATAAAAAATAAGTTTTCTTTCTTCAAAATGCTGAAAACCTGATTCATCTGGTTGGCCTGGGTCGTCAATTTTGACCCCATGTGATTGTTAACGCCCACAATGTAGGGGATCTCCCGGAGATTTTTTTTAAGCTGTTCCAAAAGGACGTCCGGTGACATACTTGAGAGGATGGCTCCAGGCCCCGGGTCGGCGTTGTGAATCTCAACAGGTTCCATGGGAAGATGCAGCATCAACTGGGCACCTTTTTCATTTAACCTTTTTGCCAGCACTTTGCCATACGGAGAAAAAGGCAGTATTGAAAAAGTGAGATCCGGACTCAACGCATACAATGCCATTGCTGTTTTTCTGTCATAGCCGATATCATCTATAATAATGGCTATCCTTGGAATTTTATCTTTTACAGGAATAACCGGTTTATCGACAATCGTCTGGTCTAGATCCTTAAATACTTCATAGGTTATGATTTTTTGAGATTTTCCTTTTAACCCCGTCTCTTTTTTTATTTGCTTTACCGCAATGGTGTCTTTTTCAATCGGCTTTCTTTTTTCTTTATCCTTTGGTTCAGCAATTTTTTTTATCTCTTTATTCTTTAGTCCGGGCTGAATAAAGATATCGGCAATCATGGCCAGGGTTAAACAGATTGCCGCAAGGACAGCGAGCCCGATCATCACCTTTTTGAGTTCATTTAAAATAAAAGGTTTTTTAGCGGCCTTACGGATTGTCTTTTTCTTTGTTACGGTCTTCTTTTTTTTGGAAGATCTTATTTTTTTAACTGCCATTTACTTTGCTGAAGACTCCATAGCTGATCAGAATATCAAGGGCTCTTTTAACTTGGGCATCTTGGTGAAGCTTATCGGTATCAAGAAGTCTCTGATGTTTCCCTGTTTGTTTAACTGTTTTCTTTTTAACCTTTTGGGGCTGTGTTGATTTTTCCGGCTTAAAACTATTTCTCAAATCTTTTTCCCTGATCATTCGATCAAATGCAGAACTCTTTTTTTCTTTTTTTTCAAGGACTTCATATTCCACTTCAATATCCGGCTCTATCCCTTTGGCCTGAATAGACCTGCCGCTCGGGGTATAATATTTTGCAATGGTGTACTTAATACCAAACCCTTCCTTTAAAGGGCGAACCGTCTGGACAGATCCTTTTCCAAAAGAAGCTGTGCCAAGGATTAAAGCTCGTGAATGATCCTGGAGTGCACCTGCCACAATTTCCGATGCAGACGCAGAACCGCCGTTTATCAGGATAACTATGGGGTATTTTCTATCATCATCACTTGGGTAGGCCTTAAATACCTGCGTATTTCTTTTCAGCCGCCCTTTTATCGAAACAATGACCCCTTTACTCAAAAAAAGATCACTGATTTTTACAGACTGATCTAAAAGACCGCCGGGATTATCTCTTAAATCCATTACCAGACCTTTTAAACCATTGTCTTCGGATTCAAGCTTTTTCAAATGTGTTTTAATATCATCTAAAGTACTCATCCTGAAATTAGTCACACGAAGATATCCGTATCCCGGGGCCAACGTCGCACTTCTAACGCTCTCCATGGGAATCATGTCCCTTTTTAACGAAAACTTAAGCGATTTCGGCTCTCCTTCTCGGATAACCGAAATAATGACCGCCTTATGCCGTGGGCCACGCATCATATTCACCGCTTCCCAAAGGGCCATATCTTTTGTCGATTTGTCGTCAATCCGAATAATGATATCCCCGGCCTGAATTCCGGCCCTATAAGCGGGGGTTCCTTCAATGGGGGATACAACAGTTAGGATACCGTCTTTCATGGTAATGACAATACCAATACCTGAAAACTCTCCCTTGGTATCATCCTGCAGCTCATCAAAGGCCTCGGGCGGCATAAAACTGGAATGGGGGTCAAGATTGCCCACCATGCCCTTAATCGCATTGTGGATCAACTCTTCTGTATCCACATCATCCACATAGTTCTTTTCAAGTTCTTCAAGCACATCGGTAAACATCTTTAACGATTTGTATGTCTTATCATCAGCTTTAAGTTCACTTTGAAAACCAGTGATCATTATCATTATAAAAGCCGCCGCCACAGCGGCAAACCCGAACTTGACACTTTCACTACAGGATACCATTTTCATCGTTATGCTCCTTTTCTTAACCACTTCATCGGATTTACAGGTTTGCCATGATGCCTTATTTCAAAATGCAGGTTCATTCCTTTTATTGATCCGGTATCTCCTGCAGTGGCAACCACTTCACCGGTTTCTACACGCTCACCCTGCTGCTTGAAAATTTCCTCAACATGGGCATAGAGCGTATAATAATTGTCTCCATGGTTGATAATCAAAAGATTCCCATAGCCTTTCAGCCACTGGGCAAACATGATTTCTCCCTTGAAAACCGATTTCACAGGTTCACCTCTTTCCACCTTTATATCAATTCCCTTTTGAAAAGTGAAGGACTTGTAGTCACCTGTACTTGCAGGACCGTATCGGGAAATGATCCGGCCCCTTACCGGGGGATTCAACCTGCCTTTATAATTTGAAAAAGAAGAGGTATTAACAATCTGACCTTTCTGCAGACTATTGATTCTATTATCCAGCTGCTGCTCTGAATTTTTTAAAGATTCAACCGCAGCCAAAGACAATTTTTTCTTTTTACGAATTTCGCGTAAAATCATTTCCCGTTTTAAGGTCTCTTTTTTATTAATCCGTATCTGATCGTTCAGATCGTCCTCAAGCAGATTTTTTGCTTGGATCTCTTTTTTTAATTCCCCTTCTAAGCTCTCAAATTTTTCAAGATCCCGGCTCTGTTTTTCCAGCATCTTGAAATCTGAAAACAGTATTCGCTTCATTGAATTTTGCTGAAGAAAGAAATCAAAAACAGACGCAGGCCGTCCTGCGGCATCAAGGCGGCCAATCATATTCATTTTGTACAAGGCTTTTAATCTTCGGCCCGCATACCTCCGGCTTAATGCAATATCCGCAGCCAGGCGGGTTATATCCTTGCTCAGCGTTTGGATTCCGGCTTCCAATTGCATACTCTCGATGGAAAGTGCAGACACCTTAATTCTTGCTTTATTTAAAGCATAATCGATTTCATTTAAGCCTTCAATAATTTCAACCTCTTTTTGAGAAAAGGTTTCCACCATTTTTTCCTGGGTCTGTATCTTTTTTTTAATCTCTTTTTTTTGCGCTTTCTCTACTTTCCTGACTGTTTTTTTCGTTAACTTTTTTTCTATCTTTTTCTCAGACTTTCCGGCCGTTTTCTTTTCTAATTTTTTTTGCAGTTTTTTACCCGGCTTAACCGACTTTTTAATTGATTTGTCCATTTTTATGGGGACAGCAGGCACAAGCCGGATATATTGCGACCGGTTTCTGATATATCCTTTTTTCCCTTTATAGATAACCGTCAACCAACTGCCAATCCCGCCTTTTTTCTCAATGACATCCACCTGTTGATTTTTTTCAACCACAATAACAACATCAGAGTGACGGGAAGGGGATTGCCGGATATTCAACTTGAATGAATTGATAACCCCTTTATACAGCACTGGCTTTTGCGCAGATGCAACCTCTGGCCACAAAAAGGACAGTCCGACCAGTCCGACCAGTCCGATTCGGCCAATCGGGACAAGGGCTATCTTAATATTTGTTTTAAAGAAAGATAACATCCAAACCAACCTAAAAATGTAGATCCAAAGATAATCAAAAATATTGTTTTTATAGAAAGAAACTGAATATCAAAATAGACATAGGAGGCAAAATTCCGGGTGATACCCGATGACACCATCAAGTAGGTGGTAAAAAGAATAATGAGCCCTGAAACGCCGCCCAGCAATCCTTGTAGAAGCCCTTCCACATAGAAAGGTGCTTTAATAAATGTTTCTGTTGCCCCAACAAGGCGCATGATCTCCACTTCAAGTTTTCGGGAATAAAAGGCAAGTCTTACTGTATTGGCAGTAATAAACAAGGCAATTAAAAAGAAAAGGCTGCACATGGCATAGCCGGTAATTTTAAACAGATTAAAAATATTAAGAAATTTTCCAAGCCACCCCTGCCCATATTCCACATCATCAACCAGATCTATTGCTTTGATATCCTTGGCAATTTGCTGGATTTCTTCGAAACTGTCATAGGCTTTCACCTTTATTTCCAGTGCATCCGGGAGGGGGTTTCCTTTCAGAGTCTTTAAAAAAGCACTACGTTCGGACATATCATTTTTCAGTTTCTCAAGCGCCTGATCTTTAGAAATAAAATCCATCTCATCAATGGTATTAAGACCATTGAGTTTTGCCTGCAAATCCGGTAGCTGATCCATGGTAAATGTATCAACAAGGTATACCATTGCCCGGCCGCCCTGATTCCAGGATTCAATGACCCGGCTGGCATTTTCAAAAAACAAAAGGAAAACGCTGACGACCAGAATGGACAGCGAAATGGTAATGATGGTTATTAAATTTAAAAATCTGTTTGATCGAATATCAGCAAATGCTTTTTTCACAAAATGGGTCATAAAGGTTTATCTCTATACTTAAAGCATGGTTGCGGTGCGATTGATCTTGCCGTCACATATTTCAATATTCCTGCCCCTTACCGCACTATCTAATAGATGAAGGTTATGACTTGCAATCAAAACCGTTGCCCCTTTCTTGTGGTATTCCATTAAAAAATCAAGAATCGTCTGTGCTGATTTTGTGTCAAGACTGCCCGTGGGTTCATCGGCAAGAATAATCGATGGTTCCCCGACAACAGCCCTTGCCACGGCAACTTTCTGCTGTTCTCCACCGGAAAGCGTGGGCGGAAACGCCTTATATTTTTTATCCATACCCGTTGTCCGTAAAACATGCATCACCTTTTTTCGTATAAAGGAAGGTTTTTCTCCGGCCGCCTCAAGGACAAGGGCTACATTTTCATAAACAGTCCGATTGGGTATCAGTTTAAAATCCTGGAAAACCATTCCGAATCGGCGTCGCAAAGCAGGCAGTCTTGAGGATGAAATTCGGGCAAGATTCATACCGTCAATCAAAATCTGTCCTTCGGATACTTTTTCAGCCAGATACAGCACTTTAAGAAGCGTTGACTTGCCTGCACCGGAAGGGCCTGAAATAAAGATGAATTCACCCTGCTCAATATCAAGAGATATATCCTTTAATGCCAGTTTGCCATTGTATCGCTTGGTAACGTCAAACAACCGTATAATTGAATTCTTGTTCTCATCCATAACGTATTCCATCACCCTGTCCGCATATACATGTCTGCACCTGCCCGCATCCAGGGCTAACGCATGTAACTTTTCCATATTAAAGATTTCAGATAGTTACGGTTTGAAGGTAAACGCAAATGAAAATCTCGTTTTGCATAAGTCCCTGTAAATTAAAAGATTAAAATTCATGCCAAGTTTAAATGCGTTTACCCTGTGCCCGCATCGGCTTTAATTGACTGAATTTGAATTTACTGTTATAAATGGTCTGTGTCAAGGAGTGCTGCAAAACAGTTTTTCTTACACCAAGCCTTCACTGTTACCGTAAAACGGCTTCTTCCACTCAGTGAGGGCTTTATATTTAGTGTTTGAACGAAACTCACCCATCTGCGGCGTTGCTGCATAGGGTAACTTTGTGAGTGTTGCTCCTCTATGAGCCGTCCAAACACAGGGTTTTAGGTCAGGTGTTATTTATAAAGAATCAATTCAAAAACAAGGCAGAACCAATAAATGAAACTATTTGACTCCCATTGTCATATTGATGACAAAACCTATGACGACGATTTAAATCAGGTTATTGAACGTGCAAAAAATGATGGCGTAAGTGCTATGATGGTTGTGGGTGTAGATATAAAGACCAGTCAAAAGGCCATCAAAATTGCACAAACATTTGACCATGTGATCACATCCGTTGGGTTCCATCCCCATGATGCAGTTAATTGTTCAAAAAAAAACCTGGACTGTTTAATTGACCTTGCAAAGAACAATTCTTGTGTAAAAGCATGGGGAGAAACAGGCCTTGATTTTAATCGCATGTTCTCTCCTGCAAAGGACCAGGAAGCCTGCTTTATTGCGCAATTGGAAATTGCCGATACCCTTGATTTGCCATTAATTTTCCACGAACGTGACTCTGACGGCAGATTCTATGAACTCTTAAAATCCCATGGCCCCAAGAGCCGCAAAGGTGTTGTTCACTGTTTTTCCGGAAGTAAAAAACAGATGCATCAATATCTTGATTTAGGTTACCACATAGGAATTACAGGTATTTTAACCATCAAAAAAAGAGGGGAATATCTAAGAAGCATTGTACCAATGATCCCCAATGACAAAATACTGATCGAAACCGATGCCCCCTACCTGACACCGGCACCGCAAAAAAACAAAGTCCGTCGCAATGAACCGGCCTTTGTTAAATCCGTGCTTTTAAAACTGGCCCTGATCAAGGAGATGGACCCAAAAGAGCTGTCACAAATTATTTTTGATAATACGAGAAGATTCTATAATACGGAATTTTAAAACCTGATCTTTGGTTCCTGCCCGAAAACCCTGTGTTTGAGGGCCGTTCCTTTGTCATTTAGTATACCAGCCCATTATCATTTTTTCATAATACTCATCCAGAGTTCCGTTTTTCTTTAGAATTTTGAATCCCTTGTTAAAAAGCTTCAGGTATTTTTCAGAATCCTTGCGTGATTTGGGGAATAAAGGGTGGTTAGTAGAGGTGACAATAGGACGGTGATGATAGGTTACCCTACCCCTTTGCTCGGGAGGAAAATCCCGGTTCAAAATATATAATCCCACTGACTCCGGTATGGGAAATATATCAATCCTTCCCGTAATCAGCTTTTTAAAGTTCTGTGTGTCCGTGGAAACCCAATCTCCTTCCAACTCCTTGTTATCAAACATTTTCACAAATTCGTCCGTATAGGTGTAGCCCAGTGTAAGTCCGGTTTTGTATGGTTTCAGGTCATTAAAAGTATCCCAGGATAACTGCATTGTTTTCAAGTGAAACAGCACATATGATTCAGTAATAATTGCTTCTCCACAGAAAAAATCCTTTTGCCTTTTTTTAGTACAAAGCCAATAGTTGGTGACATTATATTTCCCATACTTGCTCAATTCATATGCCCGTTTCCAGGGCAGGAAAATAAACTTGCAATCAATTCCCTGTGTGGCAAAGGACAATTTTAACATATGGTTGGCATACCCGTAGTGTTTTGCCTGCTCCTCCAATAGAGGCGGCCAGTCACCGGTTGCGATTGTGATCGTCTCTTGTGAAGAAATTGAAGGGCAATACAAAAACATAAATAATAAAGAGATTAGAAAGATTGTTTTCCCCATTAACTATCCTCCAATAGATGTGGTTTTGAAGACACGTCAACGTTTTCTAACCACCCCGGGACTTATCCACCTTTCAGGATTATCACCTGTTTAAAATAGCCTCTATTACGCCTTGATCTTTCATTTTTTTCAACTCCGCATCAATTTTTTCCATTATTTTTTTTGCATCCGGGTGTTCTTTTGAAAACAAAATAAACATATCCGATTGAGTGATCGGGGTTTTAGAGTGATCAAATTGTTGATATTCTTTTGGATAAAATGTTTTAATATCATGTTTTGCAACCAGTTCATTTTCAATATAAGCTTCTTTTTTACCAAGCATCAGCATCATCCAGGCCATTTCAGCATTTTGCACCAGATGCATGTCGACTCCGGCCTTTTTTGCAGGCTTTTCATACCAATATGCGAGAACTCCGGTCATCTTGTATGGTAGTAAATTTTCAATTTTTGTTGCATCTATCCCTTTAGGGAAACTGGATTTCAAATAATAAACATACTCTTTCGAATCCATAATGGGCGTTTCGGGA
Organism: Desulfobacula sp.; assembly: GCA_021647625.1. GTDB lineage: Bacteria > Desulfobacterota > Desulfobacteria > Desulfobacterales > Desulfobacteraceae > Desulfobacula. The sequence continues at coordinate 10,545 of JAKIUJ010000063.1, read as the reverse complement.
AAAAGGACTTCTTTGGCTCGCTCTTGTGTTTTTTTCCATGGGAATGACCCCACAACCACACCCGTTTTAACTAATTCATAAGCATCATTCCATTTTGAAAACTGAAATTTTGCTTTCAGTCCTGCATTTTTGCATGCAAGTGCTACAATTTCAGCAGTTGGTCCGTTCCCATCCAAATCCTTACTAACAAATGGCGACCATTCACCAACAACAAAAACAACGGTTTGTCCAGCGCTCACATTGGATAATGCCAGGGAACAAATTACAATCATCACAACAAAAAAACTCAAAATAAAATTACGCATACTGCCTCCTTTTTTTTTGTGTAAAGTATATAGATCTAAATCTCAAACGATTTCACCTGGATACCGATCAAATAAATGGATGTTACTATTTTATCCTTAGGATTATTTTATAAAACACTGATTATTGCGATTAGTTAGTGCCTGACCGAAAAATTACGATAGTTAATTGAACATATAATACACTATAATCTCCTGGTGATCAATATCAAAATGACATATCAACTAGGATCGTGATGCTTAATATCATTAGCTGATTTTGGTATGTGCCTGACACATTACCATAATGAAAAAAATATCAACCGATCCGGCAAACAAAAAGTAAGGATTATCTTGGCAAATTGAAATCAGGCAGTTTTGATGGGCTTGTAAGAATACTCGGAAATTTCAATTTTATCCCAACGCAATAATCGGAAAAATTGACGATTTTCGTTCATGCACCAATTAGAAGCCATATCGCTTCTGCAGTTCAACCCAGCGCCTTTCAATTTCCCGGTTACGAACATCACGTTCCATGCCCCGAAGTCTTTCATCGGCAAGTAAGCGTTGTTTTAGTTCTTCCCAGCGTTTATCCATTTTCTTTCTGCGCCGTTGTTCGGAAAGTGCGCGCTGGGCTTCAAGATCTGCCAGGAACCGTTCTTGCTCCAGCCTTCTTTTTTCAAGCTCAGCTTTAATTTGTTCCTCGTGCCCAGACTGTTTCTGGGCCGGCAATTGTCGATACACTTTTTCTTTTTTTGCCTTTTCTTTCAGAGCAGCCTTTCTTTTCTTTTGATTGACTCTATTTTGCCGGATCTTTAACAGCACTTGTTTTTTTTCTGCCTCTTTTTGCCGCAAGTTCTCTTTTTTTACTTTGGGTTGGGGTTTTTCTGAAGATCGGGAATATGTTTTCTTTTTGATAAGGCTGGATTTTTTATTAAAAATTGATTTTTCCAGGCCTTGTCGATATAGCCCCAGATTAAAGGGATGAAGATTGACAACATCCATTTCAAATGCACTGGAAGAGATAAACAGATCATCCTGGTCATCGGGTATTTGTACGATAAATTGTTTACCCTGGGCGATGTATTGCCGCAACCATCTTCGGTAATGGTAATCATGACCCTTGAGAACAAGTATCTTTGGGCCGGCATCCGATCTCACCTGGATGGAATGGTAAATATCCGGGGTATAGGATACAGGGCTGCTGGTTTCCCTGTAATTTTCTTCCACAAACTCAACAATAAAATCCCCGGCACTGCAAATTGAATGCAAGAGTAAAACAAACAAACTGATTATAATAAGTTTTTTCATACCCGGGGTAAACGCATGTAACTTTGGCATGAACTTTAATCCTTTTAATTTGCAGTGTCTACACAGGTGTGTGTCTCGGGCGGTGTTTACCTTTAACACATACTGAATTCATTAGATTGAATAACGGCAATGCGCAGCTTTGCCTGCAAGAGCCTCATGTATAAAAAAGGATATCGGCATTATAACCCATTTCCTTGATGACTATTGTGCGACACATCAGTCTCTTCTCATCAATTTTTCAACCGCCTTTTCAAGACCATCCAGGGACAACTCAAACATGGAGAAAATCTTATAAATGGCCATAATGCTATGGGTATACCCCCACATATTTTCTGCCACAGGATTTAACCAGACCGTATGCGGGAAGGTTTTGGCCATGAACTTGAGTTGCTCGATACTGGGTCTGCCGCTTCTTTGTGTGATATGAATGGAGCCGTCGTGGGCCATTAGCTCATAGGGGGCCATACTGGCATCGCCGACAATGACCAGACGTGTATCCGGATCAAGGCGGGAAAATTCAACCACCTTTTTAGGCTTTTTATATCTTGCCGGATCTTCCCAGAGATAATCATATATGGTGTTGTGGAAAAAATAGGTCTGCACCTCTTTGAACTGTGCCCCTGCATAATCAAAAAGCGTCTGCACCACCTGGATATACGGATCCATGGACCAGCCGCCATTGTCTATGAGAAGAATCACCTTGAGTCTGTCTTTTAATGCCCTGTCAAATATCAGTTCAATTTCACCCCCGTTTCGAATGGTCTCACGGATGGTCTCATCAATATTGATATTATCTTTGGGGCCTGTGGGAATCATGTTACGAAGGCGTTTTAGAGCTTCACCCATATTCGCCTGGGTCAAGGGCCCCTGGGTTGAATAATCTTTATAGCGTCTTTCATTGGCCACCTTTACTGCGGATTTATTTCGAGACTCTCCGCCCACCCGCATGCCACCTGGATGGTGACCTGAATGACCCACAGGGGAAAAGCCCCCTGTACCAATCCATTTATAGCCACCATGGTGTTCCCCATCCTGATCCTTGAGCCGTTTTTTAAAATAGTCGAGCAACTCTTCAGGAGACAGTTTCTTTAGTGCATCTTCATCCATACCCAGTATATCAGCCAGCTTTTTGGGGTCTTTTAACCATTCGTCCAGCATGGCACGTGACATCTCATCAATCTCAAACCCGTCATCTTCCGGCAGGGGAACCCCTTCAAAATGATGGGCAAACGCCTGGTCATAGAGATCAAAATACCGTTCACTTTTCACAAGTATCGCCCTTGCACAGGTATAAAAATCATCCAGTGTTTGAATGGCCCCCTGGTGAAGCGCTTTTTGCAAAGTTAAAAAAGAGGTGGGAGAAACAGGTATCCCAATATCTTTAAGAATATAAAAAAAATTTAAAAACATCATTCACTCCAAATTAGTTGCTGACCGAAAACCCGTGTTTGGGCGAAAAGTTGCCCATATGCAAGGCGCAAGGAATGCTGAAACCGGAGTGTACTGCAGTACATGAGGATTTCAGGATTTTGCAGCAACGCCGCAGATGGGTGAATTTTCGTTCAAACACTACCTATGTTAAAACATCCGTCGCCTTGATGCAATGTTAGTTGCTCTCTCATAATCCGGACTCTTTTTAAACAACACACCCAGAAAGGGCAATTGCCCTTTGATCAAATCCTTTGCACGAAAATCCGGATCAGCATTTAAAGCACGAATCCAATTGATCAACTCCCTTGTTGCGGGTTTTTTCTCAATGGAATCCACTTCACGCATTTTGTAAAACGCATCAATGGAATTTTGTGCCAGCTTGGCATCAATGTCTGAAAAATGAACAGCAATAATTTTTCTCATCATCTTAGGTTCGGGAAATGCAATATGGTGAAAATTACACCGGCCAAGGAATGGGTCTGACAGATCTTTTTTTGCATTTGACGTAATAATAATGACCGGACGATGTTTTGCCTGGACGGTTTTATCGGTTTCAATAATATCGAACTGCATCTGGTCCAGCACATCCAGCATATCATCCTGAAAATCCGTGTCTGCCTTATCAATCTCATCAATTAGCAGAACCGTTCTATGGTCGGCACAAAACGCCTGACCTATTTTACCCATCTTGATATATTCATCAATATCGCTGACATTCCGATTGGAATCCCCAAACCGTGAATCGTTCAGGCGGGTCAAGGTATCATATTGATACAAAGCTTCCACAAGTTTCATGCTCGATTTTACATTTAAAACGATCAGAGGCATGTTCAAATTTTCTGCAATGGCGTGAGCCAGCATTGTTTTCCCGGTTCCAGGCTCCCCTTTGAGAATCAAAGGCATTTCAAGTTTCATTGATATATTCACAATTGAAGCAAGTTCCTGATCCAAAACATATTTTTTTGCACCCTGGAATTTCAAGTTAGATTCTTGACTCATACATATTCTCCATTCTTTAGGATTGATTTTATCTTAAATACAGGTGCTAATATTAATCACAATAAAGCTTTTCTCAAGTGCTTTTTGATATAAGCCATTCAAAAGAATGTATTACAAAAACGTAATTTTATTTTTTTATAGATAATTTCTAATTGATTGACACAAAAAACACTTAATGATAATACTATCTACTTGGATTAACTATTATATGAAGTAAATAGGAGAGTACTATGATTGGTGGGATTGGAATGCCGGAACTGATAATTATTCTTGTCATTATCCTTATTATATTCGGTGCGGGAAAACTTCCTGAAATCGGTGCCGGCCTGGGAAAAGGGATTAAAAACTTTAAAAAAGCAACCAAAGAACCCAAGCTTGAAGACAAAAGCGATACCCCCGATCAAGATACCCCTGACCAGATTGATAAAGACTGACAGACCATTCATCTTTTAAAGCAGCTGCCTGATCAAAGGCAGTTGCTTTATATCTATTGCGCCTTCTTTTTTTTCAATTCATCCAATTACCCCCCCCTTGCAGACCACCGCCTTTTTTCATGATTACAAAAATGTTTTTTTATTTTTCTAATTAATTTCATTTTTGTAACATAGCTTGCCGTCCCGTCTGTTTTTTGTACGTTTTTTGAATACGCGTTTTGAAAAGCCTTGGCGGGCATGCTCTGGCACGCCCATTGCTTATGTTAATCCTTCAAATGGAATTATTATTATGATGGATAAGACAAACACAGACATACTCACCCAAAAAAGAGACAAACTGGTCTCCCAATTCCTTAGTGGGAACCGGCCTGATTTCATAGAGAAGCATGCACTCCTGCTGGATGAATACTTTTTTACTGTTTTTCAAGCCAGTATTGCTGCAAGAAAAATGACCATATCAGGCACACCCTTTGCCGTTATTGCCCTTGGCGGGTATGGCAGAAAAGAACAATGCATTCACTCGGACATCGATCTGTTGATCCTGTTTGAAAAAACAGTGCCGCCTGAGGTTGAAGCGTTTGTTCAAGAACTTTTATATCCCCTGTGGGATGCCCGGTTTGAGGTTGGCTATGCTGTACGAACGGTCAATGAATGCCTTGATATGGCCTTTGAACGGTTCGATATTCTAACCACCATCCTTGATGCCCGATTTATCTGCGGCGCCTCCTTAGTCTTCACAGAATTTATTGAAGAATTTCGAACACAGCTTTCCACCCGCCATTTGAAAGATACCTTAAGTTACCTTTACGAACACGGTGAAAAAAGACATTTTGATTTTGGAGATTCAACCTATTTAATCGCACCTGATTTAAAATCAGGCTTTGGCGGCCTTAGAGATTACCACACCCTTTTATGGTATGCCAAAATTCAGTCCAACATCAAAACCCGAAGAGATCTTGAATACTATGGCTATCTTTCCCATTTTGAATGCGAGGCTCTGGATGAATCCCTATCCGATATCTGGAAAATCAGAAACCATCTTCACCATCTTACCAAAAGGAAATGCGACACCCTGCACTTTGAATACCAGAGTGATCTGGCAACGCTCATGGGCAACGGGTCAAAAAACAAGGGGCCTGATGTTGAACAATTCTTAGGCAACCTCCACAACCGGATGGATTTTTTAAAGCAGATTAACCAGATCACCTTTGAAGACATCCTATGCAAGTGGCGCATCAAAAAGGGAAATGCCCAGGCCAGGCCGACAAAAACACAAGGTTTAGTCATAAAAAGACGACGGCTGTTCTTTACCAATACGGTGGCAGTTCTCCAGAAGCCAGACCTTCTTTTAAAGATATTTCTTGAAAGCGGCAAACGCAAGATTCCGTTATCCATTGAAGCCAGAAGAATTGTCAGTGAATTTTTGCACCTTATTGATGACGAGGTAACAAAAAACTCAAACTGCATCAAAGTGTTCAAAAAGATATTGTCTCTTTCCTATTGGGAGTTCAATGTTCTTAATGTAATGCTGACCACGGGTATCCTTGAAAAATTCATCCCTGAAGTCTCGGCCATTGTAAATAAAATACAATACAACCACTACCATCTGTTTCCCGTGGACAAACACTCCATTCGATGCGTTCAGATGGTTAACAGCTTCAAGGAACCCGATGATTCATTAATGGGCAATCTTTACCATGCTGTATTTAAAGAAATACGAAATAAAAACGTCTTGCTTTTTGTGGCCCTCCTTCATGATATCGGCAAATCCGATCCGGCAAAAGAACATTCAAAAACCGGGGCTGCCATCGCAAAACCCATTCTGGAGCGATTTAAATTCAACCCCCAGCAGGTTGAAGATGCGGTTTTTTTAATTGAAAATCATCTGGCCCTTGTCAAAACAGCCACCCGAAGAGATATAACCGATGAAGAAACAGCCGTATACCTGGCCAACAAAATCGGTAAAATAAGATTATTGCGAATGCTTTATCTTATCACCGTTGCGGATTCAAAAGCTACGGGGCCCAAAGCTTGGAATGAATGGACGGAGAACCTGTTAAAAGACCTGTTTTTAAAGACTATGAGCATTTTAAAAACAGGAGAGCTTGCCTCAAAAAAAACCCAGCGCTTAATCGACAAAAAAAAAGATGAAGTTTTAAAGATATTAAAGGAACGATGGCGGGAAAATGAGATCGATCAGCATCTGGAATCCATGTCCCGGCGTTATCTTCTTTATGTACCGGCCCAAAGCATTGTGGATCATATTCACCTGTACAGAAATCTTGGAAATAACGATTTCTCCTGGCAGATTTCAAAACAGAATGATTCAGATATGAGAACCGTCTCTGTGTGTGGAAAAAACATGCCGGGGTTGTATTCTAAGATCGCAGGCGTGTTTTTTCTCAACGGATTGGATATCGTTGCTTCCCAGGCCTACTCCATGGGGGATGGTCATATTCTGGACATCTTTAATGTCCAGCCGCCCAGGGATCGAATTTTTGAAGCCCAAAAATGGGAAAAAGCAGAAAATGATCTTATTTGTGCCATTTCAGATGACCGGTTCCTGGACACTGCACTGGATAAAATACCTAAAACCATCCGGGTGCTTTCCGGCAAACAACCGGAACCCAATATTGTCCGGATTGACAATGAAACATCCAGTTTTTTCACCATTGTTGAAGTATTTACCTATGACTTTCCCGGCTTGTTGTTTTCCATCACCAATGCCCTGTATCGAAGCAACATAAATGTGGATGTCGCCATGGTCGCTACCAAAGTCGATCAGGTAATAGATATCTTCTATGTCAGAAGCCTTGAAAACGATGCAAAAATAGAAACAGAACAAGATCTCAAACAAATAAAAGACACAATATTAAAACATCTTCCACAAGTATATGCAAAGGAGGTTTAGCATGAAAAAAATTGAAGCCATTATCAAACCATTTAAACTTGATGATGTAAAAGAGGCATTAAGTGAAATCGGCATCTATGGCATGACTGTTACCGAAGTCAACGGTTATGGCCGTCAAAAAGGGCATAAGGAAATCTACAGGGGCGCAGAATACGTCGTGGACTTTGTCCCGAAAATAAAACTTGAAATTGTTGTCAGCGATGAAAGAGCAGAGGAAACCGTAGAAACGGTTCGCAATGCCGCCAACAGCGGAAAAATTGGAGACGGAAAGATTTTTGTCCTGCCTGTTGAACAGGTTGTCCGGGTCAGAACCGGTGAAACAGGAACACAGGCACTTTAAACATACTATAAAAACAAAAAAAAATAGACGAAAGGAAAGAACATGACTCCCACAGATGTACTTGCAATGGCAAAAGAAAACGATGTAAAAATAGTTGATATTCGATACACCGACTTTATTGGTACCTGGCAGCATTTTTCAGTACCTTTATCAGAACTTACCGAATCTGCATTTGAAGACGGCTTCGGGTTTGACGGATCAAGCATGAGAGCATGGCAGAATATTGACAACTCCGACATGATCGTTATCCCCGAGCCTGGAACCGCAAAGATGGACCCGTTTTTTAAAGTTCCCACCCTGGCACTGATCGGTAACATCCATGACCCCATTACCCAGGAAGCTTACAGCAGAGATCCCCGGGGCATTGCAAAAAAAACCGAACAATACATCAAAAGCACGGGTCTGGGCGATACCATTTTTGTCGGACCGGAACCGGAATTTTTTATCTTCAGCAACATCCGTTATGCATCTGATCCCCATTCATCCTTTTTTGAAATCAATTCTCCCGAAGCCCATTGGAACACAGGGTCCAACGACGGCCCCAACCTGGGTTATAAAATCCGCCCGAAACATGGATATTTCCCGCTTCCACCGGCAGATCAGTACCAGGACATGAGAACCGAAATGATGATGACCCTGGAAGACTTAGGCATTGCCATGGAATGTCAGCATCATGAAGTGGCTTCTGCCGGGCAGTCTGAAATAGATCTCAGGTTTGATTCCCTGCTCAACATGGGGGACAGCCTTGCATGGTTTAAATATGTTTTAAAAAATGTTGCCACAAAATACAACCACACTGTTACCTTTATGCCAAAACCCCTTTATGGTGATAACGGAACCGGCATGCATACACACATGAGTTTCTGGAAAGACGGCAACCCCCTGTTTGCAGGCAACAAATATGCAGGCATGTCCCAGGATGCCCTTTATGCCATTGGCGGCATCATGAAACACTGCAAAGCCCTTTGCGCCATCACCAACCCGACAACAAACTCCTATAAGAGACTGGTTCCCGGCTTTGAAGCACCCATTAAGCTTGCGTATTCCAGCAGAAACAGAAGCGCCGCCATCCGTCTGCCCATGTACTCAGGATCTCCTGCTGCCAAACGTATTGAGTTCAGAACACCAGATCCTTCTGCCAATGGCTACATGGCCTTCTCCGCCATCGCAATGGCAATGATTGATGGTATCCAGAATAAAATAGATCCAGGCGATCCCATGGATAAAAACATCTATGACCTGCCACCGGAAGAACTTGCTGAGATCAAGTCTGCACCCGGTTCTTTGGAAGAGGCTCTGGAATCTTTAAAGGCAGATCATAAATTTCTGCTTAAAGGCGATGTTTTCACCAAAGACGTTATTGATTACTGGATTAATTATAAGATGGAAAATGAGGTTAACCCGGTCATCAGCCGTCCGCATCCCCATGAATTCTATCTGTATTACGATATCTAAACCCTGATATTAACGCTGTCCTCAAAAAAGGCATCGAATCACATAACGTTTGTGATCCGATGCCTTTTTGTTTCTATTTTTTTAATGCATTCTCAATGGAAATACGCTATAAGAGATAAAAATATGGAACCAATCAACTTTTTTGGGAGAAACAATGTCGCTATCGGCCAAACATCTGACCACCATCTTCATAGCCATCCTTGTTTTATTTATATCTGTCACTGTATCGGCCCGGGAAAAACCTGAAAAAGGCGATGAATTAAAAACGGTGATTGCCCGGCTTGTGAAAGATGGATTTGACAAGCAAAAAATCGATGCCCTGTTTGCAAAAAAAGAAATCTTTTTTACCACCAAAGGGGTCAGCATCTTTTTTTCATACTTTGAATCCGCCCCGAACTATCATCAATTCCTTGAAAAAAAATCCATTGATAAAGCAATTAAATATGCCGCCGAGAATAAAGGAACCCTTGAACAGGCAGAAAAGATATATGTTATAGACAAAACAGTGATCACAGCAATTTTACTTGTTGAAACAAGGCTTGGAACATATCTTGGCAAATACACAACCATAAATATGCTGGCATCCATTGCCGCTCTGGAAGATGAAGCACTTAAAGAACGAATCTGGAACGACATCCCCAAAAAAGCCAAACCCAAAAGACAAAAATTTAACAGCAAGGTCGAAAAACGCAAAAAATGGGGATACAATGAACTCAAGGCATTTATCAAATACACAGATAGAGAAAACATAGCACCTGAAACGGTAAAAGGATCTTTTGCCGGTGCCATCGGCATCTGTCAGTTCATGCCGTCCAATGCCTTAAAGATTGCAAGGGACGGGAATAGTGACGGGAAAGTAGACCTGTTTTCCCACCAGGATGCCATTTTCAGCATTGCAAACTATCTCAAGCACCACGGCTGGAAGCCCAATCTTTCCAGACAGCAGCAGTATGATGTTATCTACACATACAATCACAGCAATTATTATGTGGACACAATCCAGAAAGTATCAGACAAGCTTAAGGAAAAATAAAATACCAATGGACCAGACCCTTTTATATCTTTTAATAGCTGTAGCCGTATCTTTCGGCCTGACCATGTTAGCCCTGATCGACATTATTCTCAAGGATTTCGGGTCCATCAAAATCAAAATCATCTGGCACCTTGTGGCCATTGTTCCTATTTTGGGATCGTTGGTCTATCTGATCTTTGGATACAGAAAAGGCACCAGAAAGAAACGGTCTTAGGCCAGGCAACAGGGTGATTTCACGCCATTGAATATGATTCATTATAATAATAAGTTATACATAAAACTGGACAAGCAAGCAAAAACATGTAATAAAGCCAAGGTGACTAACATATACAGGGGCTTATTGCATGGAC
>JAKIUJ010000294.1 GCA_021647625.1 Desulfobacula sp. | reverse complement strand
TCCATGCAATAAGCCCCTGTATATGTTAGTCACCTTGGCTTTATTACATGTTTTTGCTTGCTTGTCCAGTTTTATGTATAACTTATTATTATAATGAATCATATTCAATGGCGTGAAATCACCCTGATGTGGGAATATTTTGTCTTGTCAGACGGTTAAACAAATGGTAATGAAATTAGATTATTCATTTGATCAAAGGACAGGAGAGTAATTTTTACGTGGCTGAATCAAAATTTGCAGAACTGAAGCTGAAAGAAAAAGAAGCACGCAAACAAATTGTTGTTGAATCGGCAGTGGCGCTTTTTGCCAGGAAACCTTTTTATGAGGTGGGCATGCGTGAAGTAGCCGACGAAGCAGGGATTTCTCCTGCAACCATATACCGGTATTTTCCAAGCCAGGAAGAGTTGTTCAATGAGGCTTTTATCCTGGAAATTTCATCGGCAAGCAGAGAGTTCGAGGAGTTGGTGAAAAGAGACAAGCCGCCCAGCATTGAAGCATTCGGTATTAAATTTGTTGACCATTTGATTGAGAATGAATCTGCTTTTCAAATGTTAACATATTTAATGCTTAAAGATAATCTGGGCAATCCTGTGATGGGTAAGTTTGACTCTGTGACAAAGATATTTTTTGATATGTTTGAACGGCTTTTGGGCATCCATGGAGTGGAAGATGGAAATGCAAGGTTGTATGCCCATTCATTTATTGCATCCCTTACTGGTATTTTAATGACCTTTCGTAATTTTCCGCTCAAGAACAAAAAAGAGACTCGGAATCATATTATTAAACTGATAAAAATTACATCAGCCCTATATACCAAACAATTGATCAAGGGGTAAGGAATTCCCGTTCCTTACCAATTTGTAATCTTGACACCCTGCCCGGCAATACTATAATTAGATAAAATTCATTAGGCTAAAATCTTTTGTAAGGCACTCTAATTTTATAAATAGCTATAAGGATATCGGCGGTCAGGATGATGGAAGAAATCAATGCATTAATAGAGAAGAATCACCTGCTGATCAGCAGAATCAGAAAAGAAATTTCAAAAGAACTCGTGGGGCAGGAAAAGCTGGTTAACAGCCTGTTAACAGGTCTTTTAACCGGTGGGCATGTCTTGATCGAAGGGGTCCCGGGGCTGGCGAAAACCAGTGCGGTAAAGGCATTGGCAGCATCAGTTCAGGCTCAGTTTAAACGGATCCAGTTCACGCCGGATCTTTTACCGGCAGACCTGACCGGAACAGAAATTTATCGCCCCAAAACAGCAGATTTTGTCACCCGGAAAGGTCCTTTGTTTAATAATATTATCCTTGCCGACGAGATTAACCGGGCACCCTCAAAAGTGCAATCGGCACTCTTGGAAGCCATGGAAGAAAAACAGGTGACCATAGGGGATGAAACCTATGCGCTTCCCACCCCATTTTTGGTTCTGGCTACCCAGAATCCAATCGAACAGGAAGGAACCTACCCATTGCCCGAAGCCCAGGTGGACAGGTTTATGCTAAAGGTTCTGATCGATTATCCGGATAAGGCCCAGGAACTTGAGATTTTAAAAAAGAACAGCTTTCAAAAGAACGAAACCATAACACCGGTGATCACCTGTGAACAGCTATCGCAGATGGGTGCTTTGCTGGATAAAATATATGTGGATGAAAAGCTTAAAGAGTATATGGTGGACCTTATATTTGCCACTCGCCAGCCACAAACATACGGCATTGATATGGCGGATTATATCGAGTTCGGAGCAAGTCCCCGGGCAACCATTTTTCTTGCCAGGGCCGCACGGGTGAATGCCTTTTTATCCGGCAGAGCCTATATAACCCCCCAGGACATTAAACTTGTGGGGCCCGATGTCCTGCGGCACAGAATTATTTTAAGCTTTGAAGCAGAAGCCGAAGATGTCTCAACCGAAGATATCATCCAGGCTGTTTTTGACTCGGTTGAAGTCCCTTAAAAAAAAGAAAGATGATTCCAGCACATATCATTAAAAAAATAAAACGGGTTCATATCAAATCTCGCCGGACGGTGAACAGCATCATGGCCGGACAATATAAATCCGTCTTCAGAGGTTCGGGAATTGAGTTTGAAGAGGTTAGAGAATACAGCCCGGGTGATGATGTTAAGACGCTTGACTGGAAGGTGTCGGCACGGCTTGGAAAACCTTTTATTAAATTGTACAAAGAAGAGCGCGAAAGTATTGTCATGCTTTTGATCGATATGAGTGCTTCATTGAAATTCGGCACACAATTTGGTTCAAAACTGGAGCGCGCAGCGGAAGTGGCATCTGTCCTGGCCTTTAATGCCATTAGAAACAACGATAAGGTCGGAGTGCTGTTTTTTACCGACCAGGTGGAAAAGTATATTCCGCCTAAAAAAGGATCAAGTCACATCTGGCGGGTCATCAAAGAAATATTTACCTTTTCGCCCCGGGGTGAAAAAACAGATATTGCCCTTGCTTTGGATTATCTGGCCAAAATATCAAAAAAAAGATCATTTGTGTTTGTTCTGTCCGATTTTCTGGATACAGGATATCTGCAAAATTTAAGAACCCTTGGACAAAAGCATGAAATCATCGGTGTGATGATCCATGATAAAGGTGCCTATCAGCTGCCCGTTAAAGGACTTGTGACGTTTAGGGATTTTGAAACTAAAAGACAAATTGTCTTTGATGCCTTTAGTAACCAGACACAAAAAAAATTTTCAAAAATTAAACTTGAGGCACACAAAAAAACTTTGGGTATTTTTTCAAAGGCCAGAAGCGATTTGATCGAACTTGAGACAGGAGCATCTGTTTCAGATACCTTGTTGCGGTATTTTAAGCTAAGGGAGAAACGTATTCGATAAATGAAGGATATCCATGCCATACGCCCACCGGTTCAGGTCGGAATTGATCCTGCAACTCTTTATGTCTTATTCTGGGTAGTCATTGCCATTTTCATTTTTGGATTAATTTTTTTTACTACATAAAAACTTAAGCAGCAATCTAACTGCAAATGCAACTCAATTTTAGGAAGCTTTCTCAAATTTTTACCTAAACATTTTTTCCTTGTTAAATAGCATTTTTTATTACATGTTATTTTCCAGAACTCCTTCTGAAAATTAGACACCATCTTAAACAGGTTTTGATTGTTTATAATTTAATGGGTTTTTTGCTCTTTTCAAAACGAAGGCCTGTAGTTTCTCATATGCAGATTTCCTAAAAACTACTTAGGTTTTTTAAACAAAGAATAGTTTTTTTAGATGTAGTTTTTTTGAAGTTTCCATCTACGTTTCTAAGGAAATAGTACAAGCTTCTCGAGGATTCTTATTTAGCATCAATGACATTATTAAAATTATTTATGGTAATTAAAATATTTAATTTGGGGTTTGGGGTTTGGGGTTTGGGGTTTGGGGTTTGGG
>JAKIUJ010000062.1 GCA_021647625.1 Desulfobacula sp. | reverse complement strand
GGAAGCTGCGTGCCAAGTTTATAGTTCAACTCGGCTGCCTTGCCTTCTTTTGTGTTGCCGAAATTCTTTGGCTTTTGAACGGAATTTCCTGAAAAGAAAGCGGCATTGTCGCTTCCCTTTCTCATGGTCAGACCAATAAAGCCTTCTTCTGCCAGCTCAAATTCTCTTCTTTCCGACAGCATCACTTCTGTGGGGATTTTTGTTTCAATCCCCCCCATTGATTCGTACTGATAAAGGGGAAGATCTTCAACGGCACCGCCGCCCTGGGGACCAATAATATTGGCGCACCAACGGTATTTTGCAAAGCTTTCCGTCATCCTGGATGCAAAGGTAAATGCGGCGTTGCCCCATAGAAAATCATTGTTGCCTGCAGTAACATCCTCTGCAAAATCAAAACTTTTGGCAGGAACTGTGTCCTGACCATAGGGAAGCCTCAGCAAAAAATGGGGGACGGTAAGCCCGATATTTCTTGAATCTTCAGATTCTCGGAATGACTGCCATTTGGCATATTGCGGGCCTTCAAATATGGAGTTGAGATCTTTTAAGTTCGGCAGTCCTTCAAAACTATCCAGCCCGAAAAACTGTGAGCCGGCTGCCGAAATAAACGGGGCATGGGACATGGTTGATACCGCCGCAATGTCCTGAAGCAAAGAAATATCCTGGGGTCCGGGTCCGAATTCATAATTGCCCACCATCAAGCCATAGGGCTGACCACCAAACTGACCGTACTCTGCTGTATAGGCCGTCTGGTAAAGGCCGGATTTTGTAATTTCAGGCGCATCCTCAAAATCATCCAGCAAATCCTGTTTTGACGCATTTAAGATCTCAATTCTGCTATTCTCCCTGAAATCCGTATGATCCACCAGATATTTCAAAGAGCGCCAGGCAGATTCAATTTTTTGAAAATCCTTGTTATGAAGAATGGCATTCATTTGAAGGCTGAGCTTTGCATCAATGCTGGTAATCATTTCATCAACCAGATCTTTGCCTGCTTTCTGGCCTGCACGTTCCGGTTTGAGCAGCTCGTCAAGAAACGCCTGAACACCCTGTTTTGTTGTGTCATACCCTTCCTGATCCGGTTTCAGGCGTGTTGCCTGAACAATTTCATCTAGAAGAGAAAGCTCCTCGGTGGTGGAGACCTCTTCTTGTCCTTCTGATTTTTTTTCTTGTTCTGCCATTATTGAATCTCCTTTATTCGTCAACACCCAGTTCTTTTAGAATCCTTTGTTTTGCACCGTCATCCTTAACAAGTTCATTCAGTTTTTTCTTAAATTCAGGCACATTGCCAAGGGGACCCTTAACTGCCTTGAGTGCATTTCTTAATTCCACAAGTTTTTTTAATTCAGGCACTTTTTCAACAATGGCATCCGGATTGAAATCCTTAAGATTGTTAAACTCAAGGTTGACTGCCATCTGGTCATCCGGCTCGCCGGAAAGTTTGTTATCAACAACAGCATCCATTTTTATATTGTAAGAATTTAAAACATCATTAAAATTATCCTTATCAATATTTATGGCTTTTCTGTCTTCAATAGGCGTTTCATCCTCTGCCAACGTAAAATCTCCCATAACCAGGACCTTTAACGGAAGTTCAACTTCTTCCTTAGCATCTCCGGTAGCAGGTTTATACGTTATATTAACCCTCTCCTTTGGTGCAACTGATGCTTCTTTACCCATAGATTACCTCCTTATCGGTTTATAAAAATTAAACGATCTGTAAAGCCTTTACCGGATCAAGCATGGAAACTCTTTTTATGATTGATTCAATCAATTGTTCATGCCTGTTCTTTTTTTGGAGCCTGAGACCTGTTAAAACCAGAGACAAAGCATCTATGGTATTATCAGGTTCCCACATCTCCAAATTAAATTTATCAATATTTTCTAAAATATCATCAATATAAGATGCTGCTATTTTTATCTGTTTTGAGTTGATCAACAGCCGACACAGTCCTGTTTTCCACAAAAACCGTTCCCTTTCCGACACGGTTTTTGACAGATGATCTGTAAAAAGCAAGAGGGCTTTGTCCAATTGTTTTTCCTTAATCAATTGTTGTGCCGCACTCATTTGCTGTGAAATAATTTGCTTAATGCCATCAGCCCCTGGTACGTCACCGGCCTCTGTCCCGGCTGCATCCTTGATGCTTAGTCGTTTGATCCATTCAATGGTGGCAGGATCGGCAAAGGGTGTCCCATCGGAAAAGCTAAGTTTTTCAATTCCCTTAAGTGTTTGAACAAATAAAACAGTCTCAGCTTCAATGACCTGTACGACCCCGGAATGGCCCATCTGCTCCATACTTTCTGCTACATATCGACTCAAATCCAGCCAGAAAATAAACTGCCGGACTTTAGATTCGCACGCGTCTGCCAACACCTCCCAATTAGCCGCATCGTACAGGCCTGTTATGGCGGAAATAATCTGGTCATCAGGCGGGGGGATCATTGTTTTTCCACCGGTTGCTGCGGGCAGTTTATCAAGGGTAGACCATGCAACAATTCTGTTCAACCGATAGGGTAAGGGATGGTATATATCTTTTTTTCTCAGACCGGATGCGGATTTGCCAAGGATACCCAATCCCTGTTCCAGCATGGCCAAGGCATCTGCATCAGGATCTATCTGCGATTCAGCCAGCGGCTTCTTTACTGCCACCGGCGTTTGGACCTGAGCTGCTGCAGGTTCCACAGGGGGGACTGGTTCAGGTTCAATTTGTGGCTCAGCCTGGACCTCGATGGTTTCTTTTTCAAGAATAGTCTCCTTGATCCGTTTTATAAGGGGAAGCAAAAGCGGGGCATCATCCATATTTTCCCCTAAAAACGTGTCAATGAAATTAATTTCATCAATAAGCGTGGTTCGTTTTTCTTTTTCCCAGGTAACAGGATCAACCTGTGTTATAAAATCAGTAATTTTCTCTCCCCACCAGACTACAATACCTCTCCTGCCCTTCATTCGTTTTTTTTGGGGAAACATGGTTTCCCAGTAATTTTCGAGAAGCTCCTTTAAAACATGGATACCCAGGGCCAGGCCTTCCAGACCCTGTGTCTTTATCAAAGCGTAATTCAGATAGCTTGCCACCTGTAGATGTTTTGATTCTTTTTCAAGGATGTGGACAGATAAATTAATGACCGTATCCCAGTTAATACCGGAACTGGCAGAAGGAGAACCCAGTTTGGCGATCTCCTGGGAGAGTGATTCAAAACTGGGTTCATAGCGTACATCTTTTCCGACCGGTGCATCATCTGATATGGGGGTGTTACCTAAATTATTAATTTCCATAGTTAATACTTTTATTTGATTTCCTTATTAATAAAGACAAATTTCCTGATCCATGGAGAATACCTGGATGCTGAATCAGATAATGTGTTCAATGTTTCCTGCGCTTTTTTAAATGTATCAAATGATCCAAGTATTAAATTATATTTTTTATTTCCGTTCAGACTGCTTTGATAAATAGCACTGTTGCCAAGCAGCTTATTTATAAAGGCAAACTCAATTATTTTATCTTTATCAGGTCCTAATATCATATGAAGGGTATAATGGTTTGGATTCTGTTTTGATATCCAGTCTTTTCCATGAATCACATTGTCAATTAAAGGATTTAGTAAAGGATTTAACAATACTGATCCGGTTTTTTGCATATTAGTGGCTTCCGGGTTCGTATCGCTTCCTGCTTTGCTCTTTTTTTCAGGTTCTTTTACATTTGCCTGGTCTAAAAGCGGCAGGTCTCCTTTAAAAATATAAGACAAGGTAACCGATGAAACTCCCTTCTTTAAAAGCGCTTGTTTTTGTTCCGGAAATTCATCATTAAAAAAGGTCTTTGACTGATACTTAAAATCTTTTACAAAGTCGTAAAAGCTTTTATATTCTTTTAACAATGTGATTTGTGGAAATTGAATGATGATGACTAGTTTTTCACATATTTCAGGTTCCCAATCAAAGGTGATGGATTCAGGATAATTATTATTTTCAAACCGGATGACATTCTCTTTGCATTTCATCCACATGATACCGGCAATCGGTTTTACCTGTGCAGACGCGTTCACCTCCATGGGAAGTGTTTCCATGGAAATGGTGTAACGATCTTTAAACTGGATAGCGGGTGGCCCGGGCTTCTGGATTTTGGAAAGCTCTTTTACCATTTCTTTTTTAGCGATTGGATATTTACTGCGTTGAGATTTATAATTTCTAAAAATAACGTCCGGTATCATTGGCGGACGGCGGTCTAAAAATTCCAACACAGGCTCTATCCCCTTGATTTTATATGAAACCGTTATATCTGTTACATTATTGTTGACTAAGTAACCCTTATGCTCCGGAAAGTCAGTGACATTAAAAATTTTTGTTCCGTCTTCAAACTCAGATAAAAACTGTGCAAACCCCAGTCGGCCTTTATATTTTCTTTCTAGTATCGATTCTTCAAATTGAATTTGCAAAACAACATCTCCACAGGTTGCAGGCCGCCAGATAAACTTTTGTGTTTCAGGGAAATTGTTATTTAAAAGTTCTGTTTTTTCATCAGCACATTCCATGAAAAGTGTATTAGAATAGGGTCTGATCATTGCCTCCCTATTTACGCTGATGGGCAGAGTTGTTATCGAGACGGCATATTCATCCTGCTGTTCAAGGGTAAGCTGTTCGCCCTTATTCAACAATTTAAAGAATCGGTTGCTAAACGGAAGTTTCAAGCCAAAGGCTGTTTTAGATAAAAAACCGGTTTTGTTCTGCCCGATAAACGCCGATGCCTCATCATTCACAAACTGCCAGATAATACCCGAGTTTTTATCAAACATAATAGCATAATATTTGTCCGGATCAATACTGTTGGATGCGCTTAACACGATTTCTTCCCACTTGTTCTGCAGATATACAGCACTTTGATGTATGCCGTATGTCGTTAAAAAATCAAATGGCCCTTTTATTAAATCATAGACAACCGGAGAGGTTTCATTTTGCAGCAAAAAGGCATTTAACATAAGCAGATTCTCGTATGTCAGGTTAAACGGTGCCTGCTGCTTTGAGGGATCAGACAATGCCTTGAATAAATCTGAAAACATATGAAAACATTTTTCATTATATGATGTAGCTGAAGACAGGGTTGAAAGACTGTTAAGATAGTCGTTCCAAACTTTCGCAAACCTCATTTTGTATTCCAGGTCATCCGCATCTTTGTTACCCGGATCATAGACTTTTTTTGATGACTTAACAAACTTATCTGCAATTTTTTCTTTTGTAAGGGAAAGCTTAGCTAAAAAAGATCCCTTCTTTTTTTTTACCTCTGTTTCAGCAAGACTTTTTATCTCTTTAAGCATAACCACAGTACTTGCCCAGGATGGCTCAAGGTCAATTTGAGATCTAAGCGATTTAAACTCTTGGGCCATTTTGTCCAATAATTGAAAATATGGATTTTGTCCTGTTGTCATTAATGTCCCAAGATCCGTCCAGTTATCAACCAGTGATTTCCAATTACTGCCGGAAGGAAAAACAGATGCAAAATCAAACCATGCCCGGTAAAATTCTTTTGCATACCATGCCCAGAAATCTTTCTCCATTTGTAAAAAGGCTTTTTGATCAGTGAACGCTTTTTGAAGCATCCCGATGAATTGTTTAATTTCTTCCCGTCCTGAGCGGGTAAACGCGCCTTTAATCTGAGACTTTGAACTGAGAATGGATGTGTTTATTTGATATCCTTTTATAAACGAAAAAATTTCAATATCTGGGGTTGAACACACCCACTGGCTCAGCAGCCAGTCAAAGTTATCACTATTAACGGCAATTTGAGACAACGCATTTTGAAATTCGCTTAATTTTTGTTCAGAAAAAGCCTTGTCTGTATTCCAGATTAGATAGGAATAATGCGTATTTGCATAGTTTGAGGTAACTCTTTTTGATATACCGGGATCAAGAGTGGGAAATAAGGTTCGTATACTTTTTTCATATTCTTTGATTTCGGAATAAGGTTCATCCTCAATGATACTTTTCAGGATACCAATTCTTTGAATCGCATAAACCGCTTTACCGACAATATCACCATACGATGTCCTGGTATTAATGGTCTTGATTGTATCAAAAAACAGTTCATCCATTGGATCAATAAGGTTCTTTCTGACATTATTCACAAATGCCTGCTTTAATTTTTTTTCAAGCATATGGCTTTGGTTCAACCCCAGCCGTGGAAGTATCCAGTTATCATTATTGGTTTCCAGCTTTTCTATTTCAAATCTTTGTCTGTCATAGATAAGAACTTGGTCTGTTGTACTGGATACCATGGGGTTGTTCTCAAAAAATACAGAATCCAGGCTGTTTATTGCTTTTACATTATTAAAATAAGAGAATGCCAAAATACCGCTCATGGCAGCACATATTAAAATAAGTGAAAAAATGCCAAGACTTAGTGTTGTCCTTCTCCACATTAAAAATTCGGAAAGCGGCGTAAAAACATTTCTGTCTTTGGGTAAAATTGCACCGAAAAAACTTTTAAGGAAGAATCCCTTGTTGCGATCCAGAGAGATATCATTGTTATATTTAATCCCGGTGGTTTCTAAAAACTCCGATCCGGGTTCTCCCTTTCTACAGGCACTGGAAAAATAAATTCCCCTGAAAAGCGGAGTTGCCTGATAAATATCCTCTCCAAACAGAGACTGGATATAGGATTCCAACCCGGGCTTTAAGTTCATAAATTCATTGGAAAAAGAAATGGCAAAATTATTGATCCGATTGTGGATAAAAAGGGACCGGAGGTTTCTTATCTGCGTGAAAAGCGTGGTCATACATTTTTCCAATACCTTCATGCCGTCCGGTTGATTGGTTGAGTTGGCATACCCCATGACCTGGCTGCCTCTCTGGTCCGGTATATGATCACAAAAATCAGTAAATCCATTTACCAGATCCATTTTTGTAACCAATAGATAAACAGGAAATTTAGCTCCAAGAATACGCATCATCTGGTTAATCCGTTGACGGATACTCTTTGCCTTATCACTCAACTGGGTGTCATCTTCATTTAAAAGAGTATCACAGGCCACGGTCACAATTACACCGTTTATCGGTTCCTTTTTCCGATATTTTGATAAAAGGGTAAGAAATGATCCCCACTCTTTTTTGTCTTTGTCCTCCTCAATGGGAATGGTGTATCGCCCCGCAGTGTCTAACACAATCGCCTGTTCTAAAAACCACCAGTCACAATTTTTCGTCCCGGAGATGATTGTGGCCTGGCTGACATCGGTTAAGGCTGAACTCAAATTTGAATTTTTTATGGCAGAGGTCTTCCCGGAACGGGACTCTCCCATTATGATATACCATGGCAGAGCATATAGCGGATTACCAAACTTTCTTAAATGAGATTTTTTAAGCCTGGCTATGGAGTCTTTCCATTGAACTTCTGCCTCTTTCAGGCTGTATTGTTTTGTATCAATATCCGCTTTAGATAAAGTTTCTTCTTCATTGATCACTGTTTGAACAAATTTTTTTTCGTTACGCCGTATCAAGAACTTTTTTATTGCAAAGTACCCAAACAAAATCCCCACACAGGATGCAACAAGTACAATGGATATCCACCACGGCCAGCCCTTGATCTCCATCGCCCAAAAACCCATAACAAACAACAGGATAAGAAACAACAGGATAAGAAAACAATAAAATAAAAATTTTAAAATTTTTTTCATTTTTTTAAAGTTCGCAATTTACACAAATAATTCATCTTGTTAAGGCAACAAACCGCTCTCACTAACCATTTGAATCAATCGTTCGTTAAACAAATAATAAAGCACAACAAACAACAATACGGGAAATAGTACCAAAACAGATGAAAAATTTGATAAACCCTTCCATCTTTTGCGTTTTAACCGTTTATCAAATTCTATATTACCAGCCTCGGGAAAAAGTATATCGGGCATATCGAAATTGTCATCATCTGTTAATTTTTTCCGGGTGTTAATTTTTATTCCGTTAAGTTTTTCCTGCTGATAAGATTCATACAGACACCCTTTGAAACCGGATGCAAGACAATAGTCGTACACTTCTATGATATCTTTATCATCTTCTCCAAACTTTTCGATTCTCGTAAAAAATTCTTCTCCGGCACTGGTGGTGTTATAATATTTCTTTTGTAATGAATTTCTAATCCACTCATTTTTTTGCTGCCACCCGGTTTCCAGGATGGTTTCATCTATCCAGGCAAATATGGCAAATAAGCCTTGATCAAATCGTTTTTTAGGAATCCCGGCGGCTTTCGCCCGTTGCTTTGCACGCCGGATAAGTTGCTTATAGTTGCCCGAAACCTGGGCGTACTCTAAAGACTGGGTTTGCAATTGGTCCACCAGATGATACGTGTATGCCAACAATTCCGTCACACAGTCCACAGACGAAGTCTTCATTAATCAGCTCACTTTCATATTTGTGAAATCACAATTTCCATTGATATATCTTCCGGTGCATTGTCCCAAAAAAGGCAAATATCTCCGGATTGTTTTATCTCTTCCCATAAATGATGTTTTGAATTAATCCTGAAATAATATGAGCCCTCTCTTTTAGGCATTCCCGGCGGAGGCACCAAACGGTGTTTAACAGGGACTCCCGGAAGTGCTCTTGCAATCATATTGTCAATATTTTGGGGAATCCCCATTTTAATAATATTGTGCATATCGTTAATGATTTGACCTGAATCCGCCGTACTTTTTAATACCAGAAAATACATATATGAATCTCTGAATTCTTCTGCCGGGAGTTTGACTGTAAAATAGTCATCCTCTCTTATCATACTGAAAATGCTCTCACCACCAATGGAAATCCCTTTTAACAGTTCTCCAAGCAATATCTGCGCTTCATTAAAACAAGTGTACGGCTGTTCGTGGTCATATTCAGGCAATAAAAAGGTGCCGTCCTTGAGCTGACCAAGTGCATTTATACGATCCGTAAACGTACTTAAATCTCCAATTATCTGCCTTAACACACTATAAACAGCATGGGGATGAAAGGTTTGAATTTCAATGATATGGTTCAACAGCGGCAGAGATCTGTTCAGCGCGCTTAAAACCAGCAAATGGGGAATAAAATGGGCATCAAAATCAGAGCTAAGTCCCTGGGAAAATTTATAGGACTCAAATACCCTGCATCGAGAAATGATATTTTCCCGTAAATTCTTCAGGATCTTCATTAAAATCTTTGAGCCCGAGATATCATATGTGGGGGCGGCATATGATCGTGATAAACCGACACTTTCGTCTTTCAATTCAAGCCGGCACACGGGCATCATTAAATAATCGCTAAATTTGTCAATCTCATGATCCCAAAAAATTTTCAGACTGTAATCTATTTTGCGGATATTAACCGGATCACCACCCGCGTGAATATCTTTTACACTTTCAGGCTCCACATAGGAAACACCCCGGGTGGAGATAGAATCAATGGTTTTATCCGAATCAATGGATGTTATATTTTTATCAAACTCATTCCATTTTTTAATTCCAAGATAGACGGTAACCGGTGTATCTCCTTCAACATCAAATGATAAATCTCCAAAGGATCGAGGCTGAATTACACCGTTTCCGGGATATTTTATCCATGTGCCATCCTGGAAAATGAGCTCACATTGTTCAATCTCTATTAACCGTTGCGAAAGCGAAGCATCCTGAATGATAATCTGACGGCATCCCCAGAAAAAAGGCGTATGATACTGGTTATGAGGTGAAAATAAAGATTTTATAAACGAATCATTTTGTTGAAAATGATGGGGCTGGAGAAATAACCCCTGGTGCCAGAATATTGGTTTTGCAGGTTTATTCATCCAATATAATCCCTTTTATCTCATGTTCTTTTAACATCAGGTTTAATTTTAGATCTGATATAACCGCCACTTCTTCTTTAAAAAATATCATCCCCTGTTTTTCAATTTTATGGGGAATCTCAAAAAAACAGGTCGCTCTCCCGGGGACCAGCTCAAAGTAACCAGCAACCACACCCACCCATCGGCTGTTCTCCGCTCTGTCGAATTCCAGTTTGTTTGATTCTCCAGGATCGACAAAGATTTTTTTTACCGCAGTCACACTGGCATCAAAATTTTCAGCTTTTAACAATTTTTTAAGGCCGTCTTTGTACGCTGCCAATTCTACAAACTTATTTATATTGTCAAATTGATAGATAACAACCTGGAGCGCATGGGAGGAGCCTTTAAACTCATTAAGCATGTTATCGGCATTATATGAGATCTTAATACTCTCGGGCTTATATACCCATTCCGGTTCGGGCTTAGGTTCCTTACTACTACAGGAAGCAAGAAAAAAAAGAGTGGTGATCAAAAGACAATTCAGCAAAAAAACGGACAACTTTCTCATTTGACTCATTTTTAATATCCTAATTTTATTGCAACTTAATAGCAATGACTTACTTTTTTTAGTATAATAAACCTTTCCTGTCAATGCTGAAAGAATTATATATAAGCGCTATAAGCCTAATTTTAAAAGCGTTTTCCGATCAAATTTACACTCAATATGGCTTGAAATATCTCCATAAACAGTATAATTAAATAAAAGGTACTAAATTATTTTTAAGCGTTTATAAGGAGTCATCCCAAATGGACATTGCTATTATCGTTGAAAAAAAGACTGATTATACCATAGTACATGTATCAGGGAAAATTGACGCAACAACTTCAGATGACCTTGAAGATGCTTTGATTGATTTGCTGGATCAAGGAGAAGTAAACATTATCCTTGATTTAAAAGACACCAGATATATCAGCAGTGCCGGTCTCAGGGTATTGGTCGTGGTTACAAAACAAGTCTATGATTCCGGACATTTTTGTTTGTGTAATGCAAATGATAATGTCCTTGAAATTATTGATATGGCCGGGTTCAATGTCTTTATGAATATTTATGATGATCTTTCAACTGCAAAAGAAAAAATCGCAGCTGATTAAATCTCAAAATCAGGTAAAATCAATGGAAACAAAATCATACAAACCAGAAGTTGAATCCATTCATCAAATTCAAGATTTTGTAAAAAAAAAATTATCTGTAATCAATAACAATGAAAAAAAACTACAGAAAATTGATTTATTGATTGAAGAGCTTGTTATTAACATCGTCAACTATGGCTGTAAGGGCATTGAAAACGGTTTCATCAAAATTATGTTTGATGCATCTGATAAAGATATAATATTAGAAATATCTGACAACGGAGTTGCATTTAATCCGTTGAAGCAGAAGGAACCGGATATCTCCAGAGGAATTAAAAATCGTCGCCCTGGCGGTCTTGGAATATTTCTTGTTAAACAAATTGCCAAGGAAATTCAATATGCTCGTCATGACAATAAAAACATTATTCGCCTATGCCTGGATCTTTAAAATGTATAAGATTACACGTCAAAGCCCTTTTCTTCCGATCAGAAGAATTGTATGAAACGATTTCTTTTGCTAATAGCAGCATCGGCATTTTTTTTTTCACCTGGCTGTTTTTCAAAAAATGTTCCCACCGCCGATTATAAAAGAGCCTCGTACTGGTCAATAAGGAATGCAGAAAAAGGATCAGCTTCCGCCCAGAATATGCTTGGCTCAATGTATTACCTTGGAGAGGGGGTACCCAGGGATTTAAAAAAGGCTTATGCCTGGTATAAACTGGCAGCGAACCAGGGAGACTCTTCTGCACAAAAATTTTTAGATATTATTACAGCATTGCTTCCAGCAGATCAACTCAAAGAGGCGCAAACACTGTTTTTATCCAAGAATAAAAAAATAATCAGATCAAAATAAAATCCGCGATATAAATATGGACTTTTTACGAGTCCATCAAATATTGGTTTTCATCTCATTTTCTAAGGGTGGACTCGACAGCTTAGACACATAGGCATCAAAAAGCATCCGGTTGTTTTTTAACATATCACCGGTTAGCAGATCATCTAAAGCCGCTTTATAATGTTTTACCTCAACACCGGGAACTAAATTTAAAGCCGCAACGGTTCCCAAAAGAGCCATATTCTGCATTCGTGAATCATGCCCCGAATCATGCATGGTAAGGGTATCCACCTTAACAGCAGTGATTGAAGAGGTCTCGCAGGCAATCAAGACATCTTTGGCGGTCACCTCGCTGTTCAATCCAAGCCGAACCGGCAGGGGTTGCCAGGACACATCCAGGTATACAAGGGTGCCCCCTTTTTTCAAGGCTGTCCCAAGTCCGCGCATGGCCTCATGAATTTCCATAGCCAAAACCAGATCCGCACATTTTTCCATGATCAACGGTGAATGAACCCCATTACCGCATCGAATATGTGAAACAACAACCCCGCCTCTTTGGGCAAGGCCATGGGTATCAACAGCAATGGCATTAATGTCTGCATGATCGATTCCCCTTAACAAGGCCTGGCTTAACAAGCCTATCCCCTGACCCCCGACACCTGTGATATATATATTGAATCTCTTCATTTTTCACCTCTGCCAAATCCAATGGCCTGTTCAGGACAAGACGGCTTGCAGGAACCATCACCAATACACAGATCCGTATTAATATCCACACTCTCATCCGGATTTCTAACAAATGTGGGGCAGCCAAATCGGGCAACACAATCATGGGTCTTGTTGCAGACGCTCTGATCAATGGAAATATGTTTTTGGACAAATCCGGATTTTTTTCGTGCAAGCCTGGTAAATTTAAGCATGCATGGATGTTTTGCGATCACCACACTAAGTCCCTTTGCAGCCATTGACTGTTTGACGATATCTGTTAACTTGGCCTGACTATAGGTGTCGCAAGAAAGAATATTTTCAATGCCGAGCCCTTTTAATACCCCGACAATAGGGATGTCATTTCCGGCATGATCCTGATGACCTGTCATTGCTGTGGTGTTATTTTCCATGATGATCAATGTCACATCATGCTTGTTGAATACAGCATTGACGATTCCCGGAAGGCCTGCATGAAAAAAGGTTGAATCACCTAAAAACGCCACGACTCTTTTTTTATCGTTGAATAAAGCAAGCCCCGAGGCCATGCCCATGGAAGCCCCCATGCACATCAAAATTTCGCCAATATTATAAGGCGGCATGTAACCTAATGTGTGACATCCGATATCTGCCACAGTCACATCCTCTTTGTCCAATGCGTTTTTTATTGCAGAAAAAGCACTCCTGTGCCCGCAACCCGGACACATCTGGGCCGGTCTTGGCGGTACTTCAAATGGAAAAACGCCTTTATTTTCTGGCATTTTAACCATATCCGGCCATGTTCGGGCAAGCGTTGCCATGGTTCTATCCGGAGTGTACTCTCCAATATAATCCTCATCACATATCTTGCCGATGATTTTTGTTGTTAATGCATTGTCAAAAGCCAATGATTTAATCTGAAGTTCAAAAATATCGTCTAACTCTTCAAGGATCAATATCTCATCATGATCTTTTAAAAAAGATAAAATACACTCTTCTTCCAAAGGATTTACCATACCCAGCTTTAATATATCCGCCCTAAATTTCGATATTTCGAATACGTCCATGACAGACAGAAAACTAAGCCCGGAAGTGATGATACCTTTCCCATGACTGTCACCTGACAGATGGACGGTATTTAACCCTTCATATTTCACATAGGCTTTTGCCTGGTGCAGTTTTTTAATAGACTGCCGTTTCATATCCAGCGCCATGGTCGTCAAGGCTATATACGGACCATTTTCACGATCAAAATCTGTTCTGTAAGGTGTGCTGCCGGGTTCAAACCTGCCAAACTTTACCTTTTGTCTTGCATGGCAGACATGTGTGGTCAATCGTAAAACCGCCACCGTGTTTTCCTTTGCTGCAAATTGTGCCGCTTTAATGTAATATCCGTAGGCCTCCTTGGGTGATGCCGGTTCAAAAACAGTAACCCGGGACATTTTATAAACATTTCGATTATCCTGCTCATTCTGGGATGAGTTGGCACCAGGATCATCGCCCAGAACGACCACCAATCCACCGAGAATATTCATTAAACCGAATTGGACAAAAGAATCCAGCGCTACATTCAACCCGACACTTTTAAAAAAAACACAACTCAAATTGCCATTCACAGCAGAACCGAATGCGACTTCACCGGCAACCTTCTCATTGACTGAAAACTCAAAATAAAACGGTCGCAAATCTTTTGGGATACTGTATATGGCTGTTGCGATTTCAGGAGTAGGAGAGCCCGGATAAGAGGAGACAACCTTTGTTCCGGTCTCAACCATTGCCCGGACAACAGCCTCGTTGCCCATAAGGATCTCTTCAAAAGGTTCTTTGTTCACAAGAATATCGCCTAATCTTTTCATTTGCATTTGCCTGGAATTAAAGTTGAAATTGAAATATGTTCATCAGCATATCACGAAAGCTTTTATCAGACAACGATTGAGTATCCCCTGCAATTCCCGGTGACTATAATTGACAATTGAACGCCGTCGTGGCAAATTGCCTTATGCAAAATACCCCCATAGGCATATTCGATTCAGGCGTTGGTGGACTAAGTGTTTTAAAAGAAATCCGCAAAAGCTTGCCCAATGAATCTATTGTATACTTTGCAGACAGTGCAAACTGCCCCTATGGGTCCAAGGTTGAGGCCCAGGCCCAGGCACTTGCCAGAGAAAAAATTGAATTCCTGCTTGAACAGGGGTGCAAACTTATTGTGATTGCCTGTAACACGGTGACCGCCGTGGCCATTGATGAATTCAGATCCGTCTTTGGTGTGCCGTTTATTGGCATGGAGCCTGCGCTAAAACCGGCTACGTTTCAAACTAAAACTGGAAAGATAGGCGTTTTGGCCACGGAAAACACATTTAACGGCAGGCTGTTCAAGCAAACCCTTGAAAAATATGCCAATGGGGTTGAGGTTTTTGTTCAGCCCGGGTTCGGGCTTGTTGAGCTTGTTGAAAAAGGTGAACATAAGAGTAAAAAGGCCCGGCGGCTTTTGGAAAAATACCTTTTGCCCATGATTGAACAAGGAGTAGACACCCTTGTCCTTGGATGCACCCACTATCCTTTTTTAAAGGAGATGATAGAAAAGATAGCACCGCAACCAATTGCTGTTATTGATCCTTCAAGTGCCGTCGCAGCACAGACCAAAAGAATCTTATGTGAGTTCAACCTGTGTTCCGAACAAAACAATCCCACATTCTCTTTTTATACAACAGGAGAAAAGATAAACGCAGATAGGATATTGTCTCAAACCATGAACCATCCTTATCACCTGAAGCAGATAAAAAGATAAATTGTGTTTGAACCAAGCAGATGGGTAACTTTACGTCCAAACACGGGTTTTCGGTAAGTCATTATATTATTCAACAGATCTTATAAATAGCCGAATGACACTAAATTTGGAAGACCGGATTTCACACGACCGGCTGTTTACAAATCGTTTATTTTTGCCAGCAAAGCATTTTTATCCACAGGCTTATCGAAAAATATATCCGGGCTGAAATATTCTTCATCTTCGTATTTGTCAAACTTAATGCCAAGCTCATCCTGCATACCGGATATGCCGAAGATGGGAGTTTCCTTCAATTCAGGGTCATTTCGAACCTGCCTGCAGACTTCAAATCCGGAATATGTGGTTTCCATCATGACATCCAGCATGATCAGGCTGGGACGTTTTTCTTTAATCAACTCAAGCCCTGTGCTGCCGTCGGATGCTGTTTCAACTTCAAATCCATTCCGGGTCAAAAAAGTTTTCATTGTGAATAAGTAATCTGTGTTGTCATCAATAATGACGATTAAGAAGGGCGTATTCCCCATAGTCTTGTTTCCCCTTTCAAATTATTGTCCTAAATTAGACGATAATTGATGAAAAATATTCTGTCAATTTTTAAAAATCTTTTTCTTCCAATTCAAGTTCTTTGTTCGGTAATCGAAAAATCACCCTGAAAAGACTGCCTTTCTTCTTTTTTGTCAGGACTTCTATTTTACCGTGGTGGTTATTGGCAATTCTTTCAACCACCATTAAGCCCAGTCCTGTTCCTGAGTCACCCTTTGATGAAAAATATTCCAAAAAAAGCTTATCCTGAATCTCTTTGTCCATGCCCTGGGCCGTGTCTTCAACTTCAAAAAGAAAATGGTAATTGTCATAAAAATCAACCCGAACAAAGACCATGTGTTTTCTTTTATCTTCATCTTTCTGACAGGCTTGCAGGGCATTCCAGATTAGATTTCCAAGCATTCTTGAAATGCCGGTGGGATCCATTTTTACAGCCGGCACCTTGGGATTTAGTTCCATGAGCATCTGAATGCCCATGGTTGATGCTTTTTCCAAAAAGAGTTGTCCTGCCTGGTGGGCCACATCAACCGGTTTTACTGTTTTCAGTGTTGGTTTCCGCTCCTTGGCTGAGTACAGGATGTCCTGGGTGATGCCGGTGATTTCAGTGATATTTCTTTTGACAATATCCCATCCACGCAGGGTGAGTTTTGTATCTTTATCCTTCATCCCCTCTTCTACAACATAGGCCCCGCCCTGAAGTCCTTCCAAAATATTTTTAATGTCATGGGACAAGAGTGCTATGGACTGTCCAAGTGTTACCAACTCTTTATGTGACTCTTTTATTGTACCAACATCAACAAGTACTTTAAGGCAGGCTTTGACATTGCCCACGGCATCAAACAATGGCGCTGATAAGGCAAGTACTTCAACCGTACTGCTGTCTAAAAGCTGGATGGTCTCTTCGGATATATGGACTTTTTTATCTTGAAAAGTTTCTACGACCGGGCACTCATTGCATTGGTGGAGTGACCTTTTAATGACGGAGTAGCAGGATTTGTGGATGACATCCTTACCAAAGTCATTTTTAAAAGTCTGGTTGGCAAAAAGGATATTAAAATTTTGATCCTGTACCATGACATAACACGGCAATGCGTCGATGATACTTTTAAAGGTCAGGTCAATGAGTTCGGAGTTATCTGCTATGTCCATTTAACGTCCTCGAATAAGGGTGGATGCGCTCTTTTAATACCAGGCTTATATGGGACTGCTGCCGATATTTATGACCTGACAATTGGCAAATTTTGCCACATTTGCTGCTGTGCGTATATAGGTCAATCGTTTAGCAGCCTGCCTGCCGGCAGTGCCCATGATAATCATATCAACATTGTTTTCTTCTGAATATTTAATTATTTCAATATCCGGCGAACCGATTTTCACTGCAAATTTGTGGTCAATGGCGTTCCGGCACCGTTCGATATAGACATGTTTAAGACCGCCCAGCGCCTGAAGCATATTTTTTTCATCTAATGTTTCAGATTCAATCAACGCTTTTTTTTTAGATAACGGTGGTTTGAATATCTGAACACGGCAGGGATTGACCGCCGGGATAACATTTAAAATGTGAAGGTTTGCCTTGTATTTGACCGCCTGATCAAAAGCGTGAATAAATGATGCTTCGGCATCTTTTGAATAGTCTGTACAAAGGAGTATGTTTTGGTATTTTAATTGGCTGGCCATAGAACGAAAATGCTCCGTTTTTTTGGGATCATAAACTTGATTTACAGTATCAAACCGATCATATCAGGTCAAGGTGTTGATCAAATTGTGTATCAGCCCGGATATTTTTGGAAACATACGGTTAAAACAAATTTGACTGGTAAAATATCATAGTTCTCAAGTTATGTTGACAAGTATTTGTTCGCCCCTATTGTATTAAAAACCAGGCAGAATGTATTAAATTAGAGGTATAGCGATTAACATGAATAGGGGCTAACGCATGTTTATAGATGGTATAATATTGTACCATCATGATCAAAAAGAAAACATTAGTGTCATTATGATATAGGAGAAAAAAATGGCCCATGAATATTCCGTTCAGATCCACGACTGGATCACTCAAAAAAAAGAAACCATAAGCAGAAAAGAAAGAGCTGCAAAAGATCAAAAAAAATGGGAACAGGAAAGTTACTATAAGGGGCAGCTTGAAGAACTTTTATTTATTCGATCATATTTGAATGACCGGATTGATCTGGATACCCAAAAATATTATCAGTAAATTAATACGGAGATAAAAAAATGGCATATATTTACTTGTTAAACCTGTATGAGACAATCGAAGAGCGCATAAATCAGGCCAAAAAACCCGGTCACAAATCAGGTACGTCAAAATTACAAAAAGCAGACACTCAATTTCATCAAGGCCGTATTGATCTTTTAAATGAATTCAAAAGTTATTTAAAAGACAATATGAATGAAAAATTGCCTAAACGGCTTAGAAAGAAAATGGCAGCTGCGAATAAAAAATAATATCACTCCGCAAGCTTTGGAAGCCTTCCCCTTAAAAACCAGACCCTGAAGACAGATCCTTCCCCTTGTTTTGAAAAAACACTTATATTTCCACCATGTTCATGAATGATTTTTTGAGTCATTAATAAACCTAACCCTGTACCTTCAAGGCCTTTGGTTGTAAAAAATTTATGAAACAGGCGTTTTTTCTGTTCATCATCAATGCCGCAACCATTGTCTTTCACCTCTATATAAATGGCCCCCTCTTCTTCATACAGGCTAACGATGATACTCTTTTGGTCTTGATCCTCTTCACCCGCCTGGGTATCGATAGTAAAGGCATCAATGGCATTGCCCACAAGATTGGTCAGGGCTTCGTGAATTTTTTCATAATCCATTGGTGCAGGTGCAACGGGCTGGTCTTGCTTAAGTTCCAGTTTAATTTTTTTCTCTAAAGCTTTGGATGCAAAAGAATCCAATACTTCGTTAATGATATCCGCAGGCCGGCAAGCTGCGACACAAAGGGATCTGAAACGGGCGAAATTTAAAAAGGCTCTAGTAAAATCACGAATGCGGTTTATATTCCTGGCTAAGGTCTCAATGCCCTTGTGTACCCGAGCGATATCCCCTTTGCCAATGCCGGATTTTAAAAAATACATGCCGCCTTCAAGCGCATTGATCAGATTTTTGATACCATGGGCAAGCCCGGCAACGGTATGCCCCACAATTGCCATCCTTTCAGCTTCTATTTTTTCTTCTTCCAGTTTTTTTAAAGGGCTGATGTCATGAACGGAAAATGCCATCCCAATGGATTGATCGGACTCTTTGAGCCGGTTGCCGATCAGTCGCCCCAAAAAAGGCTTACCATCGCTCCTTTTAAGACTGGCTTCAGGAATAAGGACATGCCCCCTTTTTTCGGATACCTGTGCCAAAAAACCCTTTGGGATCATTGTATTGATATCCTCCAAAGAAACAATCTGTCCCGGATTGATATTGAAAAGGTTTCGGGCCGCAGTGTTAAAGACTTCAACCTTTCCTCGCCTGCTGATACCAACGATGCCATCCATGGAGGTATTAATTAAAGATTCCAGGTAGTTATGAGCAGTTTCAAGCCGGTTTTGCAGTTTTACAGTATTGGAAATATCAACGGCCAGCTCCATAACAAGATCCTGCTGCGGGATGTCCCCTTTAATTAATACCGTGATGACGTGCATGTGAGCCTTTCTGCCATGGCCTAAATGCCAGACATGATAGCCTGTATTCTGTTTTCCATCTTCAAAGGTTTTTTGGGCCGTGCACTCCAGGCATTTTTCTTTTCTGCCCTTCAGGATTTCGTAACAGTGGTCTCCGTGCAAGCTTGCGATTATATCTTCGGCCCTTTTGTTATTTCTTACAATTTTAAAATTGCGGTTTATGATGATGATATGGCAGGGAACTTCATCGAACAACAGTTTGTATTCTTTTTCAGTCTCTTTAAACCTCGTGGTTTCCGTACTGATCTCAACGATAAAATTGATATTACCTGTGTCATCTGTTACCGGCACGGTATATTTAATATAATGAATGGTTCTGCCGTTTATGTCGATACCGCTTTGTTCGCTAACACTTGTTTTTGAACTGGAAAAGGCAAACTGAGTGGTGCAATTTTCACAGATGGTATTTTGTTTTTTGTATACGTCAAAGCATTTTTTCCCCTCCCAGCTTCCAAATCGATTCTCAAAAGCGGTATTGGCATAAACAATGTTCATTCTTTGATCCAGGGCCGCAATAAAAACAGGTGCTGCATTGAAAAATTCTTTTTCTATCCAGTTTTTCAAATCTTTTTTTGTGGAGGGCATGCTTTAGGTATCATCTCCTAATGGTTTCATAAAACGTATGATAGCAGTTTTATTTTTACAACAGGTGTTTTATTTTTTTTAATTTCCTCTTGACAAAAAAAATGATATCCTTTAATTCATACTAATTTGATATAGATTAAAATAATATATATTACAAGGATAAACATTAAAACGGTATGAAGCTTGTTACCCAGGTCAGATACGGAATTCGTATATTATTGGATCTTGCTATGCACCAAAGCCGTGGCGTGATTCAGATGCGGGATATCGCAGAACGTCAGAATATATCTTTGAAATATCTTGAGCAGCTGATCCGGCCGTTTAAAAAAGCGGGTTTTGTGAATAGCAAGCGGGGTCGAAACGGAGGGCACAGTCTTGCTCGAAGCCCTGAAACAATCACATTGGCCCAAATTATTATGGTGTTTGAAAAAGATCAGGCAAAACAGGATATAAGCCGTCTTTCTGAAGGATATTCACAGTATCAGGATGCATTGATCACCGAGGCCTGGAATGAAGCAAAAGATGCTTTTTACCAGCGGTTGGAAAAAGTAACTCTGGCCAATTTGTCCATCGGTACCACCAAAAAACTATGGCAGGATTCTGATATTTTAATTTTGTAAATCAAAATGGGAAATTCACCATTTTTACACCACATAATTATTTTTTAACAACTTAACAAGGA
>JAKIUJ010000061.1 GCA_021647625.1 Desulfobacula sp. | reverse complement strand
TTTTTGGAGCAAGTGGTAGTGGAAATATCATGTATGCTGATGAAGGCACTGATTTAACCCAAGAAGTCTTAGATGGATTAAACAACGAATTTGAAGGTAAATAATTTGTAATTTCTGTGAAAAAGAACCAATACTTCTTATTATTTATAGCGACATTGCTATTGAGTTGTTCTCAAAAAACTTTTGAGGATGAAGAGTCAATGTGGGTATATCTAAAAGACCCTTCCAGCGGCTATCTACTACAAAAAACAATAAACGGTATTGATTTTTCTATTGTACAACGCCCAACAGATTTATTAGTTAAACAAGAGTTAGGAGATAGTATTGATACTGAAAAAATAAGACGGCTCAGAGAAAAATATAGCAAGTATATCTATTTCAATCTCTCTATGTCTAAAAATAATCAAGAGTTGTTAAGTACTGCACCAAAAAACAGAAATGAGTTTGGTGCTATGGTAAACCAATTGGCTTTTGGTATGGGAGATAAAGTGCATTTATATACTCAAAAAAAAGATACCATTGAGTTGGCTGATTTTATTTATCCTAGAATGTACGGTATGAGCAGAAGTACAACAATTATGTTTGTGTATCCTAGAAACAAACAACAATTACAAGACGATTATTTAAATTTCACTATTGAAGACCTTGGTTTATATACTGGTGAAGTGAAATTTAAAATACCTATTAAAACAATAATAAACGAACCAAAATTAAATTTTTAAAATGGCTAAAAAATTTATTATTTTAATCATTTGTGTATTCACTACTTTAAGTGTTTTACAAGCACAAAAGACAAAAGCTGTTATTTATTTTAAAAATGGAGATACAATAGCTGGATTAGGTAAAATAACGGGAAATTACGTTAAATACAGAAAAAATCGTAAAGTAAAATCAAGTAAACTTCATTTCTCAAAATTAGAACGTGTAAAAATTTATTACATAGATGAAACTATAAACTACGTATATCTAAAAGTTAAAAATCAAGATACGCCTAAAGTTTTTGAAGAAGTTGCTATTGGTGATATTAGTTTATATAGGACTGTATCACAAGGTTATAACCCAGGTTTTGGAGGCGGATTTGGAACAATGGGAGGGGCTGGTTTTAGTGGGGGATATTCTTATGCTATTAAAAATTTTTATTTAAAACGGATAGAACAAGATTTTGTAATACACTTGGGCTCCAATCAGTTGTTTACAAAGAACTTTAAAAAAGCAGCATCTGAGTTTTTTAAAGATTGCCCAAAATTAGTTAAACTGATTCAGAATAGAGAATTTAAAAAAAGAGACCTTATTGAAATTGTTGAATTTTACAATCAACAATGTAATTAATTATAAAAGCTATGAACAAGTTAAAATTATCTCATAAAATAATAGTATTACTTTTATTACTTTTTTGTTTACTACCACAAACTAACAAACTTTATGCACAAGGACCAAATGCTCCAGAAGCCTCTAGCTTTGAACCCTTAGATGCTACGGATATGGTGAATCTGGTAACAGGTGATTTAACCTATATATTACCTCTTCTTAATGTTCCTTCACCAGAAGGAGGTTATCCAATTTCATTGGCATACCATGCAGGAATTGCAATGGATCAAGAAGCTTCTTGGGTGGGTTTGGGATGGACTTTAAACCCGGGAGCTATTAACAGAGGTGTAAATGGTTTCCCAGATGATTGGAAAAATGCAATAATAAAAGAGCGATTTTATGATGAAACACAATCACAAAGCTTCTCATCAGTCACAACTTCATATACTGCACCATCAGGAACTTCGGTAGGACTTTCAATTTCTTATGAAGGTAATAAAGGATTTGGGGGGAGTGTTAGTTTCACGCAAGGTATTCCTTATATAAATGATGCAACTAAGCTTGTTATGGGAAGCGTAGGAATAGGAGGAACAATAGGAATTAACCCAGGAGGAAAGTTCATAGGCTCTGTAAATGGAGGTTATACTGATGTTTGGACAAATAATAGTATTAGTATAAGTCTTGGAACTAATGGATTAGGATTAAATGTTCAAAGTTCTGGTATAGGTATTGGTGGTAACTATAGTTTTACCGGAGAAGCTTCTGTTGGTTTGAAGTATAAGAGTATTGGTATGTCTTTCTCTTCAAGTGGAATATCCATGTCGATAGGCGTACTAGGCATTGGGCACAATAATAATTTTAATAATAATCCAGATTCTGGAGACTATAACACATATAGTAACGATTATAATTTTGACCTTGTTGTTCCTACTCCTTGGGGTACATTCGGTTTAGGATATAGAAGGCAGTACATAAAATGGGCTTTAAACAAAACAGAAGTAGATAAAATGAATGGTCCTATTTATTTTGATAATGTTTCTTTAAATACTGATGGTTATACTTGTGATTGTGGATTAGAAGGAATTGAATATACTGGCCCTTGCCCTTGCCTTGATGGAGATGTTGAATTTGGCAGAAGCCATAATGGTTTCTCTACAGATTTTATGGATGTTTATGAAACGTATTTTGAAGGTGAGCTAAACTTAAACAATAATAATTTTGTTGCTCCTGCATACGATAATTATAATATTTCTGCACAAGGCTTGTCAGGTTCTATGTCTCCTACAAGGTTTGAAAACGGAGCTCTTATTGGATTATCAAAAGAAGTAAATGCAGATGGGGACAGTTATAATATAAATTATAATTTAAATGTTCATAATGTGAGTAAAGACGAAATACTTTCTTTTAGTGATGATGTTTATTTTAATTTTAAAAATGACAAAACTTCCATCTCAATATTCCTAATTTTATAATTAACTTCTAATAAATCAATTTTTTTATTTTTTTCCCGTTTAATAGAGGTGGTTGTCACCACCACCGTACCATTTTGGGAATGGACATGGATGTCTGTCTGTGTTTTAAGCAATACATTTTTTACCATGGCTGCAAGTGCCTTATCTGCCAAAGTAGTTTTAGAGTAGGTCATGGCCTTGAATCTTGGATATCCAAGAGTGGTCACAATTGTTTCTACAATCTCCCCGGGCTGAATCTGATCCATATTAATCACCATATCATAAAGCTCAGGATTGCTTTCTTTCCTGTTAAATGCCGCCATGGACCATTTATCTCGTTTTTGTTCATGCTCTGCTGCAACTTTACGAGCTCTGTCAATATCAATTGCTGCCCCAGCTGTTTGCTCGGTATTTCCATGACCACCAATCAATCTGACTTTCAAAACATGTGAAACCACCACCACATAAAGCTGTGCTGCAAGTCCCCAGCAGACAATATTGTCCTTTAAAAGTCGATTCAAAACCTCAACCTCCACACAGGACAGAAAATACCGCCAGGTTTTTGATGGCATCCGTTTTAAAATAGACGGGGTAATTTTCATGGCTTCCGCAAGCTTATCACGATCCAGTACGTATTTGTCTGCAACCTCATTCAAAAATGGAAGTGATAATGTCGTATATTCAAGTTTTTGGGCAATCTGTTTTGCAATTTTATTTTCAAAATCCTTGTTGTCCGATGTAAATATCAAAACGGGCATCTTTTCTCTCCTTCATTATATAGACATTCGTATAGAATATTCTTTCTCTATACCGCTTGATCAGGCATGGTCATCATGTCATGAACCTCCAGATTGTGAATACCTTTATTTTCCCTTTGAAAATAACCAAGAACATCTTTAAATTTGTTTGCATGGGCTTCTTTTGTTGTTGCATAAACCAGCAGATTGCCATATTCGCAGATAACACCGACATCAGGAAAATTCTCGACAAGGGCTGCTTTCAATTTGCAGGCCAGCAAAAAGTCCTGTGACAGTCGAATACACTCCGGGGTGGATTCAAAAGATTTTTTAAGTGCACCCTGGCAAATCAATTCCACAGCATCATCAATGGAAAATTTATCAATACCGATAACCAGGTCATACAGCATACCATCATTGGGATCTGCTTGATAAATCGACCGGGTCCATTTTTTCCGGTGGTCATCATCTTCAAGAATTTTTATTTTTGCCTGGGGCTCAGATAACCCTTCTTTTATTTTTACTGCCACCCTGTTTTCCATACTTGCAGTAATCCTGACTTTAAAGACATGGGGCAGATGATTCAGTAAAAAATGACCGGCAAGGCCATGATAAACAATATTACCTTTAGACACCATTTCCACCAGGGTGGAACGGATATAGGCCAAAAACATTTTTTTTGTATGCTGATGTTGCTCAAAAATACCGGGCGCATCGTGAATGGCCTTTTGAAGTTGCTTATGCGGAATACGAAACCGATCACTGGTTTCATAAAGAAGAGCCTGACTGATCAGGTCAAATCCAAGATTTTCTGCCACTTTTTGTGCAACCTTTTTTCCCATTGAGTAGGATCCGCGCGAGATGGTAACTATAGCCATAAGATTGACTCCTTATTATTAAACACCATAAAACAGATATATCATTGAAATCATCACTACTAAAAAAAGGATACTGATAAGAGAACCCGCTTTGATAAAATCAATGGTCCGATATCTGCCCGGCCCCATATAAAGGGCATTTACCTGATGGGTTGGCAGAACAAACGAATTACTGGTAGCAAGACCGACAACAAGGGCAGCCATTCTTGGATCTGTGTGAGCGGCGATGGCCATATTTACTACTAAGGGCACCAATAATACTGTGGCACCGACATTGGAAATAACCAGAGTAAATAAGGTGGATAAAATACCAATGGCGGTAAGCAGAACAATCGGGGACACGTCACCTATAACGGCCAGAATGCTTTGAGCTATCCATGCTGCTGTTCCGGTCTTTTGTGTTGCGATCCCAAGGGGGATCAGCCCTGCAAGAAGAAAAATTGTCCGCCAGTCAACAGAATCGTATGCTTCATCAATACTGAGAACCTTGGTCAATATCATTCCCAGCGCACCCGTCATTAAAGCGACGGACAACTGAATGTGAAACCCCATAATCATAACCAGTGATATAATCAACCAGCTTCCCGCCCAAATTGATTTTTCCGGACGCATATCTTCCAGGTCCGACGGCAGGCTGAACAAAAGCCCTCCCTCTTTGTGAAGCGATTCCAGCCTTTTCCATGTACCATAAAAAACAACCACATCACCCGTATGCAGAACAATATCATCCAATTTTGCCCTGAAGACTTCTCCTTGCCGGTGGATGGCAAGTGCTGTTATATGAAACCTGTCATTAAAAATATTTTCCCCAAGCGTTCTGCCTATGTATTGAGATCTAGGGGCAATAACAGCCTCAATAATACCGGAGTTTGCCTCTTCAAATTCCCCGGCATAGCATTCAATGGTAGGTTTAAGACTCATTCCCTCTGATTTTACCATTCGTTCTACATCACATTTTGCACCCCAAACCACCAGATCAACACCGGATCGAATTTCTGTAGTCTTTGAAGGAGAAAGTGTCTTAAATTCAGGAGGTTCTGTCAGGGCAACGGTATGGACCAGATATCGATTTTTCAAATCTCCAACGTTAACAGTATCTCTGTAATGTGTAAAATCACTGGTGGTCGTCAGTTCAAAAAAACAATTCTCATCGATCTCCCGCTCTCCGGGCGCATCCATACTGCATGTATTTTCATTTGCAACATTTTCCAAAGGTTCACCCTGGGGCAGGATAAAGCGCCCGAGAAAGGTAAAGCATAAAATACCACTGGTCACCAGTACAAGGCCGATGGGTGTCACATCAAACAAACCAAACGGTTCGAGATTGAACGGCAGTAAAAGGTCATTTAACAAAATCAACGGTGAACAACCAACCAGGGTGATGGTTCCCCCGAGGATGGCACTGAACCCAACCGGCATCAATAAACGACTTAAAGGAATTTTCTGCACCTTGCTGATCCGCTGAATAGCAGGCAAAAACAAGGCAGCAGCTCCGATATTCTGCATGAAACTTGAAATCACGGCCACGGTAAAAGATATGGCCACGATAATACGGGAAGTACTTTTCCCGGCAATGAGCAAAACCGGCTTGACCAATTTATTGATCATCCCGGTTTTGTCCAGACCTGCCCCGATAATAATGACCGCAATAATTGAAACCACGGCATTTGAACTTAACCCGACAAAAGCCTCTTTAGGAGTAACCAATCCCAAAAGCGGCAGGCAGACCATCATCAGGATGGCAACCACATCGACCCTTACCCACTCCACAACAAACAGGAAAATTGCCAGCGCAATCATCACAAGTACCCAAATCATATCCGGTGTCAATTGTTCCATCTTCTCTCCATTCACAAAATCTTTTTATTTTTTATTCTTTCGAATTAATACATCTTTACCAGTTTTCTTACCTCATACTTATTTTGCCCGCCTGCTCACGGTTAAAAGCGGACATTCCAAATTCCCGGAAAGATTCTGGAGCCAATGCTTTCCTTTAATTTTTCCTGTTGATGCAAAATCCTGTCCGCTCCCCCAGACAATGGCCTGAAATGATGGACGATCAGCTAAAAATTTGAGCAACTCCTGGGAAGGATCGCCGATTTTCAATGCAGAACTTACTTCAAGCCCTTTTTGAATAAAGGTTTCCGTCAATTCAGCTAAAAGTTTTCCTACCCGGGTCTCAATTTTGTGAAGTGTATTCCGCTTGACTCCTATGGCATCCGGTGTTGAAAATGACATAGCCACCAGCATTAAAAAAGTGACCTTTGCATCTGTACGCCTGGCATATTCTCCGGCGTAAATTAATGCGCCTGGATAAACCTGCTCATTTTCTAAAACCAACAACACTTCATTCATCATTTGTATGTCCTTTCTGCAACAGCATAATACAAGATACGTGCCATGACACCCAAAGAGCATAACTATCTAAGATTATATAGAAATTTTATACAGGAGAGAAACAAAAAAAAGGATTGATCTGTTGAAATATGCAACAGGACGTGAAAATTCCAAATCAATGGTAAGTTTATATTAGAAGCGGAATGAATTGTTGCATAACGCAACGCAGATGTATCAAATTCGAACAGATCAACCCAGTCCGTATTTTTTAATTTTCCGCCACAAGGAAGCCCGATCAATTCCTAGAATTTGAGCGGTCTGGGTTCGGGTTTGACTGGCTATTTCCAAAAGATGGGCGATATAATCTTTTTCCAGTTCGGCCAGGGTCATCATCTGTCCCTTGGGCCGCTGGTATGCATGCAATTCAAGTTCGATCAAATCCGGCGGCAGATCACACGCCTTAATATCATTTCCCTTTGAAATAGCAGCTGCACGCTCCAGAATATTTTCAAGCTCCCGAACATTTCCGGGAAAGGAATATGACTTGAGCATGGTCATGGCACGTGAGGATATCCTTTTAATTTCATCCCCGCCTCTTTTGTGTATCTTGTTAAGGATATGAAAAACAAGAAGGGAAATATCATCGGGACGGTCTTTCAGGCTGGGTAATTCAATATTGACCACGTTGATCCTGTAGTACATGTCTTTTCTAAATGCACCAATCGTAACTTCTGATTTC
This sequence comes from Desulfobacula sp., assembly GCA_021647625.1. Classification (GTDB taxonomy): domain Bacteria; phylum Desulfobacterota; class Desulfobacteria; order Desulfobacterales; family Desulfobacteraceae; genus Desulfobacula. The sequence continues at coordinate 13,370 of JAKIUJ010000061.1, read as the reverse complement.
AGATCTTTTGCCGTAGCGGAAACGATTCGGATATCAATTGGTATTGCCTTATTTCCACCCACCCGGATTAATTCTTTTTCCTGTAGGACCCGTAAAAGCTTCACCTGCATGGCATGTGGCATTTCACCAATTTCATCTAAAAAAACAGTCCCTTTATCCGCAGCTTCAAGCAATCCGGCATGACTGGCAACGGCACCGGTAAATGCTCCTTTTTCATGACCAAACAATTCGTTATCCAGCAGAGTTTCACTAAAGGCCCCGCAGTTTACCGGCACAAAGGGTCCATTGGCCCGCCTGCTTGACGCATGGATGGAACGGGCCACAAGTTCCTTGCCGCTGCCGGAATCACCAGTGATCAAAACATTACAATCGGTAGGAGCAATCTGACGGATCAGAGCTTCAATTTCGTTAATTTTCGGGCTTTTCCCGATAATGACCGGCAGGTCAACCACGTCATCCATCCGGCTACAGGAAATACCGACTTCATTACTGATCTTGACTCGTTCCAGAGCTGCTTCAACTTTTTCCAGGAATTGTTCGGGCTTGAACGGCTTTTCGAGATAATAGAATGCGCCTTCCCGGGTGGCTTCAATGGCAGTGTCAATGCTGGCAAACCCTGTGATCAAAATAACTTCCGTCCCCGGAAAACGTGCCTTGACCGTAATCATCAAATCCAGCCCATCCATTCCCGGCATTTTTAAATCCGTGACCACCAGATGATATTTACATGTTGCCATCTGTTTTAAGGCCCGTACCGGATCTGAATAAGATGAGACAACATATCCTTTTTTTTCAAGAAGACGTCTCAGCCGTTTGAGCGTAACCGGCTCATCATCAATGAGCATTATTTTAAAAGTCATAACATTTTTTGTTCTTTTCAATTCATCGGTTTATTAATACACCTTTAGGGCAATATCCTAATTGATGGATAAAGCCCTTTGTCATCACCTTCAGGATATGGCTGAAGTGTATTAAAAGAGATCTGCTGACCTTCCTGGGCATGACCTCTTAAATCCTCATCATAATCGCAATACGCCCCGTTGGCCGTAAGAATGGCTTCAATTCTTCTGCTGAATCCTTCTACAAAATTTTGACCGTTTCCTGAAAAAACCATTCTGCCGGTTTTTAATTCCCCGTTTAATGCCATAAGGTCATCTATGGGGATCAGATGGGTTTCAAGATCTTTTTCACAGGAAATATAACCCCAGACAATACAATAGTCCGGAATGCTCAGGTCCTGTTTAATATCAATAATAGTATGTGGCATAACAATACAATTTTTGCCGATTGTCAGTTTTGCATCTTCTTTGCCGTACAAGAAAGAATTAAATCCTACAAATGTCTTTTGACCGATTTTTGCATGAATAATTTTTCCGCCATGGGCTGTTACGTTCATACCAATAAGCTGGGAATCGATAATATATGTATTTTCCTGGGCGTTGGATCCATTTCCCATGTGCGCATTATCCAGAAATGCCCCTTGTGAGATCAGCACATTTTCCCCAATTCTTGTATCCCCTTTGATCACTGCATACCGGTTGACAGCCGAACTTTCAGGTGCATCAACAGGCGGCATATCCACTACTTCAAACAATTTTTCATATTCACTTTCTTTTTTTCGAACAAAATTATAAATCAGACCACGGGGCTGAAAATCCTCGTTAACACCAATATATTTATCGATCACATTTTTTTTATACCGATATTTGAATGAAAATTGATCTGATTCAACATGAATTACTCCCGGACCAATTTTTTTATGAAAAAACTCACCCGCCTGGATATAGGAAAATTCGCCAATAATACAGGAATGAAGATTCATCAAGTCAACCGTTGCAAACGGTCCTAAAAAACAACCAGCCATGGTGGATCCATGAATATTGGCATAGTGCGCGGATACCGTATTTCGAATGGTAAATTCTTCAGGAGTTTCCAGATTATGGGAATTGCTGTGAACCAATGTTTTGTATAAGAGACTGCCGTAAATGACAATGGTTTCATCTTCAGCCAAAGGCAGGGGATGATCCTTATCCATAATATCCCCTTTTCTTTTGAGTTCATCCCCGCGAATATCGCTTTTGTAAACAATGGATTGATTGACGAAACATTTTCCTAAAAAATAGCTGCCGGCCATACTGGCATTCCGAAATTTAAAATCAATGGGATGATATGCAGTGATTCCGTAAAAACAATAAAATTTGGCCAATTTTTCATATTCAATTGTATTTTTCACAAATCTGCTGACATCAAAATCAAATTCTTTTAAATTCGTATTAATCCTGGATACAATCCGCTCATTTAACAATTTGAGTTTTTTCATGAATAAATTCCCTCACCCTAAGTTATCTAATATCGGGTTATATCCCCCCCCGATCAAATAATAAATTGTCATATCACAGGTAAGGTTGCGACACAACTGCATTGTCCCAAACCTTCTTATACTGAATTCTGATTGATTAATAAGTGTCGTAATGCTACTAATTTTTGTGTACGGCGAATTTACAAAAATAGATTTAAATTTAAAATAAATACTCAGGAAAATGAAAACACCCAATTGTGAAATTATAGGTCTGATGTCAAACCCACTCGACTTTCTGTGTCTGATGGATGAAATTCCCATCGTTGTTCTCATATTGGATACCGACCGCAGGGTAGTTTTTTTGAACAGGGCTTTTGAGGCACTTTCCGGGTTTTCTCCAGCAGTGGCCAAGGGAGTTCCCTGCCACCATATTTTAAGGGGAGCTGCATGCATTTTTGACTGTCCAATTCTTGCAATGAATAATGATCCGCGAACCATTGCCCGGAAAAGCGACATGATAAACCTTACCCGACAACGGTTGCCGATACGTATGAGTACAGCACCGATATTAGATAGAGAGCAACGCATTGTAGGCTTTATTGAGACCATTGAAGACATCCGCAGCCTGAAAAAACCGAATCAGCCTGCAGGCACTGCCTATAGTTTTGCCAATATCGTGGGTAGGAGTCCCCAGATGGAGAATATATTTCAAACCCTGCCGCTTCTTTCCCAGAGTAACGCTTCCATCCTCATCACCGGGGAAACCGGAACAGGTAAAGACCTGGTGGCAGAAGCCATCCACCAAACATCTGAACGGGCATCCGGACCCTTTATTAAAATAAATTGTGGCGCCCTGCCGGAAACGCTTCTGGAATCAGAACTTTTCGGTCATCAGAAAGGAGCATTTACAGGTGCGGTTGAGAACAAACCAGGACGGTTTAAACTTGCACATAACGGCACGATTTTCTTAACGGAAATTGGGGATTTACCGATAGTTCTACAGGTAAAACTGTTAACTTTTTTAGATGATAAAATCATATATCCTCTGGGCGGAACAAAAGGCTTCGAGGTTAATGTCAGGATGATAGCCGCAACCCACAGGAATCTTGAACAAATGGTCAAACAAGGCCAATTTAGAAAGGATTTGCTCTTCCGCCTGAATGTTGCCAGAATTCATCTGCCACCATTACGTGAAAGAGAAGGTGATATCCGTCTTCTGATCGATCATTTTCTAACGACGTACAGTCGTATTTTAAACAAAAAAATAAACGGATTTTCAAAAGACGCACTGATTATACTTTTAAATTATCATTTTGAAGGCAATATACGGGAGCTTAAAAATATTGTAGAATATGCAGTAAACGTGTCCAACACCTCAACTATACATCAGAATCATCTTCCAAGCTACCTGCTTGAATCAGCAGAAACCAACAGAACCACTATAGGTACAGATGACATCATTTCTTCACCTTTGCCCCGAAAATCAACCCAAACACAGCTAAACCCTTCAGCATTACAGCCTCAGATGCCGGGTAATTGGACAGATGTACAAAAACAAATCATTGTGGATGCTTTGAAAAAATCCAATGGAAGAAAAGGCCAGGCAGCAAAACTTATAGGCTGGAGTCGTAGCACATTATGGCGCAAAATGAAGCAATTACATCTGGACAGCTGATTTTATTTCGCTATACAGACTTGAAACAATATGTTACTTATTGAAACGTTATTGACCACTATAACAAATTTTAAACGGCCTGATCATGCTTCATAAAATAGCCATTCCAATTTTCCACGAAGAAGTCAATCCCCGATTTGACCTGGCATCTGAAGTTCTTTTTTTGATCATCTCGAAAGACAATATTATTGAAGAAGAAAGGACAATCGTACTCCGAAGACCGTCCGGGGATGAATTGTGTCACCTCTTGATCTCTGAAAATATCAACACCCTTATCTGCGGTGCCATTGAAGATGAATACTATCAATTTCTTTGTTGGAAAAAAATGAATATTTACGATGGTATTGCAGGCAGCTGGGCAGATGCCTTTAAACAATGGACAAAAAAGACTCTTAATTCCGGTGATATTCTATCAATGCGATGCCTGGAGGGAATCAATGTTTAATCGGCTGATCACACGCCTGTTTCTTCTGGATCAAACACCAAAGGAACATTACTCAGCCCTGAAACGCAATATTATTGCAGTCATGCTCCTGATCACCATTGTCCCTTTGGCCACGATGCTTGTGATCAATTATTTCCAATACCGTTCCCATCTTCGAAGCCAGATTATTGCCCCTCTATATGCCATGGCAGAAAAAACCCGACACTCCTTTGAGCTGTTTTTAAACCAGCGCCTGGCAACCATCCGGTTTATTTCAACAACTTATAGCTACCAAGACCTCAACGATGAACAAAAAATTAAAAAAATATTAATCTCCCTTAAAAAAGAGTGGCAGGGTTTTGTCGATATCGGCCTGATCGACAGCGAGGGCAAACTGGTCAGTTATGCCGGTCCCTATTCCCTTGTCGGGAAAAATTATTCAGACCAGCTTTCTTTCAAAGAAACTCAGATTAAGGGTAAATATATCAGCGATGTCTTTTTAGGGCATAGAAAATTCCCGCATATTATCATTGCTGTCCAGCACCTGACCGACTCAGGGCAAAGCTGGATCATACGCGCAACCATTGATACCGATTTCTTCAATGGACTTATATCAAGCATGGGACTGCCCCGGCTCACGGATTCATTTCTAATCAACCAGGAAGGCATCCTCCAGACCGATTCCCTTTATTACGGAAACACCCTTGAAAAATGGCCTCTGAAACTGCCCCGAGCGACATCCAGACCCGGCTCTGCTGAGCAGTCAGACAATCAAAATCGTAATGTTATAATTGTTTCTTCGGAATTCTCCATTACCGACTATGTTCTGGTGATTGTCCAGCCGCAATCGGTCGCATTGAAATCCTGGCACGTCCTGCAAACGGAAATGATTGTCATTTTCCTGATCAGCTTGACCATCATCCTGGTTGCCATATTAAAAATGGCCGATGTCATGGTAAAACGAATTAAAACCTCTGATGAGAACAGAGAAGCCGCACTGGCCGAACTTCAACATGCCCAGAAACTGTCCTCTATTGGAAGGTTAGCTGCGGGTGTGGCCCATGAAATCAACAATCCTTTAGCCATAATTAATGAAAAGGCGGGACTAATGGGCGATCTGATTGAATTATCTGCAAACTTTGATAAAAAAGAAAAATTTTCAGATCTGGCAAAAGGCATTATTAATTCGGTAAGCCGGTGCAAAAAAATAACCCACAGACTTCTTGGTTTTTCCAAACGCATCCAGGTTCACATCGAACCAATTAACATCAATTCTGTTATAAGTGAAGTGTTGGATTTTCTTGAAAAAGACATTCTTTACCGAAAAATTGATATCGTAGTTGATTTTTCCGAAAACCTGTCATTGATCCAATCCGATCACGGGCAGCTCCAACAAATACTGATCAATCTTTTGACCAATGCATTTGCAGCTGTTGATGACTTCGGGAGGGTTGATATTCACTCTAAAAACATTGAAGACGACGGTGTTCGTATACTCATCGAGGACAATGGATGCGGCATGCCTGCGGATGTGATTAAAAATATTTTTGATCCCTTTTTCTCCACTAAAAAAGAAAAGGGCACCGGCCTTGGGCTGTCCATTACATATGGTATCATTAAAAAATTGGGTGGAAAAATCAGCGTGGACAGCCAATTAAAAAAAGGCAGTGTTTTTATAATTGACCTTCCGGCAAAACCCAATAATCAGGAGTAATTTAATGAAAAACAAAAAGACACGAATCCTTCTCGTTGATGACGAAATCGAATTTATTACAACCCTGGCCGAACGATTGGAACTGAGAGGGTATACAGTCAAAATTACCCAGGATGGAGAATCCGGAATCAGCACGCTGGCATCAACACCATTTGATATTGCAATTATAGATTTAATGATGCCGGGATTGAACGGTATTGATACCTTACGACAGATAAAGGAAATCTGCCCGGACCTTCCAGTCATCCTGTTAACCGGGCATGGATCAACAAAGGACGGGATGGAAGGCATGCGAATAGGTGCTTTTGATTTTCTCATGAAACCTTTGGATATAAATGAACTGATGCTGAAAATTAAACTGGCGTTAGGTGAGGCACCGAAAGGATAGTCAATGAGTACACCTGATGTCAATGACAGCAAGGCAGAATTTTTAGGTGCCATAACCTGTTCCGTTACCCATGAAATTCAGAATGTTCTTGCCATTATCAAGGAAAATTCCGGCTTGATGGAAGACTTTATCCTTATGAACCCGAATGGTTCTGTGCCGGGGTTGGAAAAAAAACTTGCCGCCTGTATTGATAAAATTAAAAAGCAGGCCTATAGAGGCGTTGGACTGACATCAGAACTCAACAGCTTTGCACATGGACCTGATAAAACGACTACATCCATCAATATTGTCGAACTTATAAAAAAACTGGTGGCTGTTTCTGAAAGATTTTTTAAACTAAAAGGCATCGACATCCTGTTGACTGTCCCCGATCAACGCCATTCAATCACGACAGATCCGGTTCTCTTCCAAATGATCATTTTTTCCTGTATTAACTGCCTCATTGAAATTTTTAAAAGCAAGACTATGCTCATCGATTTTCAAGCACATCAGGAGCTACCCTGTGTCAGGCTTTCAATGGAAAATGCCGGCATGGAACCGCAGGTTGCTGCAAGCCAGATAATCCAGACAGATGGCTGGAAAAACATCCAGCACCTTTGCCGAAAGACAAATATGAATATTACCCCCCAAAAGCAAACCACAGGTATCCGCATCTTTTTTTCATCACTTCAATAGCACATTAATGTTTCAAAACGTTCCAAAACGTTTCTTTCTATGTGCTTCATAATGTTTTATAATGTTTCACATTCAACTCGTCTTCTCCCCAACATACTCAATTAACAGCATTTTTATTCCCTGGCACGGCGATTGCTTTAATGTTTATTAAAAGAGCTGTTGAGCATATTAATTAACACGTAAACATATGGAGGCAACCATGTCTATTATAACCATTACAAACGGTATTTATTCAAATGCCGAAGAAACGGTTAATCTTGTTTCAAAAAAAACCAATAGCCCAATTATAACCGATGAACAGATCCTTGAAAAAGTTCATGAAAATTTCAATGTAAAAATGACAACACTTCATAAGGTTCTGGACAATCAAAACATCGCTTTTAACGATTTCACACATGAAAGAGAAAAATGTCTTGCATATATGAAAAAAATAATTGCTGATTATGCTTGTCAGGGTGATATAATTTTTCATGGAATAATCGGTCATTTGATCCCTAAACAAATCACCCATGTCTTAAAAGTCCTTATAATTACAGACAAACCAGCCAGAATTGAACATGGCATCAACAACCTAGGTCTTTTAGAAAATCAAGTAGTAAGCAATATCGACAAATTTGATAAACGCGCTATATTGTGGACCAATTGCTTGTTCAATAAAAAAGCGTGGGCACCATCACTCTATGATATGGTACTACCCACCGACAAATTTAATCCCGGAGAATCTGCTCAGTTGATCTTGGAAAACGTTGAAAAGCTGTTGTTTAACGAGGAAGAACTCATTCAAAAAGAGCTTAAAAGCTTAGGCATAACTTCGGACATTGAGGTTGTTTTAAGTTCAATCGGTCAAGGATTGTCTGTGGAGACAAAGGGCGAGCATGCAGTTGTGACCATTGATAAAAAAGTGATGATGCTTGGCAGTTTTCAACAAAAAATAATTCAGGCTGTTGAAAAGCTTCCCGGAATTTCAACAGTTGAAACCATCCTTGGTAAAAAATATTATAGTGATACCATTATACGCAATTATGAATTTGAAACCCCATTGAGAATTCTTCTGGTCGATGATGAAAAAGAGTTTGTCCATACACTTTCCGAACGTCTTAAAATGCGCCAATTTACAAGCGAAATCGTTTATAATGGACAGGAAGCACTTGATTTCACGAAGGAAGAAGACACACAGGTAATGGTTCTGGATCTTAAAATGCCGGACATTGACGGCTTTGAGGTACTCGAAAAAATAAAGCAGACAAACCCGGAAATAGAGGTCATTATCCTGACCGGTCACGGAACAAAACAAGACAAAAAAACCTGTATGGATCTGGGTGCGTTTGCGTATCTGCAAAAACCTGCTGATATTGATCTTTTGACCGAAACCATGAAAAAAGCCTATGCAAAAATTGCTGCAAGAGAGGGCGGATCTGCCAGTTGATTAGCCGTTGAATGAACAGTCAACCTAAATAGGAAACCCATTAAAAATGAAGATTAAACTATTAATCGCAGATGATGAAAAAGAGTTCATAGAAGCCCTGGCCCAACGCCTTGAAATAAGAGATTTTACCGTCACTGCCGTTACATCCGGAGAAGCTGCCATTGAGATGGCTGCTAAAATCAATTTTGATGTCATTATCCTTGATGTTTTAATGCCTAAGCTAACCGGAATTGAGGCCTTAAAACAAATTAAAAAAATCAATCCCATCACACCGATCATCATGCTGACCGGCGAGGCAACAGTGGAGAACGCTATCCAGGGGATGAAACTTGGGGCTTTTGATTTTCTGATCAAACCCACAAAAACAGACACGCTTTCACAAAAAATTATAGAGGCGAATGAGGTAAAACAGCGGCATGAAGAACGCATTCGACAAGCTGAAATTGATAACATTTTAAGGACCCGCGGCTGGTAGCTCCGGGAAATAATAATATGATTAGAAATTCTGTAACTTTAAATAATACAACCATTGACTGGAAACGTATATTTTTTATTGTAACCGGCCTTGCACTCTTTTTTATAGTAAATTTTTCTCCGGCATGGCCGGATGCGATAGATCCAACCGGAAAACATTTTGCATTAAGCCAACAAGGCAAAGGTGCCCTGGCTATTTTTCTTCTGGCAGGCACCTGGTGGGTATTTGAAGTAATCCCCATCGGTATAACAAGTTTAACCATCGGTGCATTGCAGGTATTATTCATGGTTCGGTCTGCAAATGATGCGCTCAAAGACTTTATGACCCCTTCTGTTCTCTTTATCTTTGCATCCCTTGTAATTGGTATGGTTTTTACCAAAACAGGCTTAACAAAGCGTTTAGCGTATAAGATGTTAGCCATTGTCGGTGAGAAAACCAGCATGATATATTTGGGGTGCTTTGTCGTCACGTCCGCGCTGACCCATATCATGGCCCATACAGCGGTTGCGGCAACCATGTTTCCCCTTTTAATGACCATTTACGGCATGTACACAGAGGAAGAAGGCCCCACCAAATTTGGTAAGGGTTTATTCATGGGCATGGCGTTTGTTGCGGGTGCAGGTTCCATTGTAACTCTTCTTGGAGCGGCACGTGGTGCGGTTGCCCTGGGTTTTTTCAGTGATATCGTTGGCAGAGATGTCTCCTTTTTTGAATTGACCTGGTATATGTTTCCCATTGGATGGATCATGACCTTTATTTTATGGGGATTTTTTATGGTTTTTTTCAAACCTGAAAAAGATAGAATTCCTGGATTGAGAGAAAAAGCTAAAAAACTGGGTGCTGCCATGGGCGGTATCACAAAACAGGAAATTCTTGCTGCTTGTATTATTTTTGGCTGCATATTTGTCATGTCCGTCAAACAATTTATCCCTGCATTAAAACCATTGGACAAAAACGGTATTATTCTGGTTTCCACTATCCTGTTTTTCATTTTTAGAATTCTGGATATCAAAGACCTTGAAGCTGTTCCATGGAATATTATTTTATTGTTTGGTGGTGCCATGAGTATTGGTTTCTGCCTGTGGCAGACAGGAGCTGCTGAATGGCTGGCCATTAACTGGCTGACCCTGTTCCAGGATGCAAAACCCTTTATTTTCATAATGAGTATTGCCTTTTTTGTAATGATGATGACCAATTTTATTATGAATGTCGCCGCAATAGCAATTTCTCTGCCGGTGGCACTGGTTATCGCACCCTATCTTAATGTTGCACCGGAAGTGATTCTTTTTTCAGCCCTTGTAACCGCTGGAATGCCCTTTTTACTCCTTGTTGGCGCTGCTCCCAATGCCATTGCGTATGATTCCAAACAATTTACTACAGGTGAATTTTTCCTTTATGGAATTCCAGCCAGTATCATTTTAATGGTAGTTGTCGGCATTGCAATTCTGGTTATTTGGCCTATAATGGGAATGCCTATATTATTAAAATAAGCTGTAACCTGAGTGTATACTTAAAAATTAGGAAAATAGGTATAACAATATGAAAGATAAACTAGTAAGAGAGGTCATGATCCCCATTTCCGATTATGCAACAATTTCGGAAGAGGACACACTGAATAACGCAATCAGTGAGTTGAAAGAGGCTCGAAAAAGCACAAAATATACACGTAAGCACAGAGCTGTGCTGGCCTATGATTCAGATAATAATATTACTGGAAAAATTAGTTTTCGATGCATATTTAAAGCGCTTGAACCCAAATACAGACAATTTGAGCATCCTGAAAATGGTGCCGGCGTGAATCTGTCTCGTTTCGGTTTTAATGAGGAGTTTCTTAGCTCTTTGCTTGAAAATTTCAGCTTGTGGGATGAAACACTTGAAGAACTTGTAAAAAAAGCATCAAAAATAAAAGTAAAAGATATCATGTATACCCCTAACCCGGGAACCGGGGAGTATGTGGATGAAGATGCACCCGTTGCGGAAGCGGTCCATCAGTTTATTCTTGGATGTCATCAATCACTTTTAGTTACAAAGGATGGAAAAGTGGTCGGTGTGATCAGGCTGGCGGATCTTTTCGATATTGTGTGTGATTTGCTTTAAATATAAAAGGCAGCCTGCACCGGTTGTATCCGTGCAGACTGCCTAAGGAACGTACATTAAATATCCACAATTAACCGATTTCCGAATGGGACGCAAGGGACAACAAAAATTGTCTCGTATGCAATTCTATTCTTTGTTTAAACAATTTGACCACCTTCAGCATCAGAAGATGACCGAGTTTGAAATCCTCTTCAAACAACTGATGCATACGATTTCCTGAAATAGAAATAACCGTACTTTTTTCTGCACAAATTGCAGTATATGCACTGGATGATTCTTCCATTAACGCTGAAACGCCAAACGTTCTTCCCTCATAGATTTTATCTAAGATCAACGCCTTCCCGGAAGCGGATTCAACCGTAAAATGAATTTTACCTGTAACAAGCATAAAGATATGTGTTAAATCCTGATTCTGATGAAACAAAATGGTGTGTTTATCATAGGTTTCAAGTGTGGCGATTGATGCAATTTTTTCGATTACGGGATCCGGCAATTCTTCTAAAAAAAGTATGTTTTTTAATATCTGTTTATCTACCATTATTATACACCCTGGTTTTCAATATTTTTTAATTTTTATGGATCTATTACCCGTCAATGAATACGGTTTGCACATTTAATGCAGCGGATCTTACTTGATGTTACTGATCCAGGTATCATAAATATCTTCCTTCATATCCGAATCATCAACAAGAGTTTTGAGTATCATCTGTGAACGTTTATCCATGAATCGTTTATACCGTTTTGAAACATCCATCATGATATAATATGCCAACTCGTGATTCTTTTCAAATAAGCGAATCATCTTTTCACCCGAAACGGTTATAATTTCACACGTCTCCTGGCACACAGCACTATAGAACGCTTTTGACCCCTCGATCAGCGCAAAGGTCCCGAACGAATGCCCGGATTGAATATATTCAAGAATGACATCAACATCAGGCGTAACATTCCTTTTGATCGCCACCTGCCCCATGATCAGCATATAAAAATTTTCAACCTTTGCATTCACAGTGATTAACTGGGTGTCTGCGCCATAAATGCTTAATTGTGCTTCCTTTGCAACAATTTCCAGCAGGTGCTCAGGTATGTCCTTGAGCATGTTGATCCGTTTTAAATCTTCGATATTTACCATGATTGTGCCTCTTTGCTATACTATTGTTAGGATCAGTAGAATAAAGGATATGGTCACAGCAGCACCAATACCGATGGGCAGTGTTCCTTGAAGAATATCATCATAAAGCCTGCGTTTTTTGATCTCCAGCCGCTTATCACGATATCCGGCCAACAACCATAAATTAACAGCCGCAAACAGGGTTATCTTTGCTCCGGCATCCCCAAAGAACCGTGCCGTTCCGGAAGCGATTGCCCGGACATAGATCTCACACCATGCATTTATTGGATTCAAAATATTATCAAAGGCAATATAGAGTCCTTTACCAAACTTTCTATAGAAAAAATCGGAATCAATATTATGTGCACGCATTTCCGCAGGATAAATTCCCCCCAGTAAAAGCAAGGTAAAAGCAAGCGCTGAAAAGAAGAGCAGTTCTGTCTGGGTAAGAACATGGGAGATGGTATAGGGCTGATAATCCACAGGAAACGGTAGAATATCATACAAGGGTTTGGGATAGCTGCCGATAAATATACACAAAAATGCTGCGATTCCCATGGCAATGAGCATATTCATGGGCGCTTCCTTTACCCTGTGTCCGGCATCATGGCCAAAAAATGCAAAAAATGGAATTTTGATCCCGGCATGATGGAACACGCCGGCAGAGGCAAAAAGCAAGACCAGCCAGACAAACACATAGCTGCCCTGTCCCACAAGATTGGACCCTTCAGCCGCAGCAGACATGACCATGGATTTGCTGACAAAACCTGAAAAGAGCGGAAATGCGGATATGGAAGCCGCCCCCACACAACAAAACAGCGTGGTCCAGGGCATACTTTTGTAAAGTCCGCCAAGATCGGTTGCATTGATTTTTCCGGTCCTGTACATGACAGCCCCCATTGACATGAACAAAAGGCCTTTAAAAAGGACATCGTTAAATGCATGGGCTGTGGCACCATTAATGGCTAACTCCGTGCCGATACCGATACCGACCACCATAAAACCCACCTGGTTGATAAGACTATAGGCCAGCACACGTCTTAAATCATTCTCAATAACGGCATAAAAAATCGGGAATGCAGCCAT
>JAKIUJ010000060.1 GCA_021647625.1 Desulfobacula sp. | reverse complement strand
CCCTTCATCTCTGGTTGAAAAATAAGGTTCGAAAATTTTTCCCAATACCTCTTTTTTTATTCCGGTCCCGGTGTCTTTCACACTCAAACAGACATAACCCTGGTTACCGGCTGTGACCCCTGGTACAAACGGTATCAAACCATTTGCATTTTTCACAATAATATCAAGGTTGCCATTGGCACCGTCTTTCATTGCGTGGTATGCATTGGCAACCAGATTCATGATGACCTGATGAAGCTGAATGGGATCTGCAAAAATCGTCTTACAGGATGGATCAATATCTATATTCAACTTGATTGTAGCCGGCAGAAAAGAACGAACCAGTATCATGGAATCTTTCACCGCCTGGCTAACGTCTAAAACCTCTAGAGAATGTTCTTTTTGCATGCTGAATGTTAAAATTTGACTGACCAGATCTTTTGCGTGCTTCACACAATCCAGGATAATATCCAGATTTTTCCTTCTTGGATCCTGTTTTTCCATATCCATGAGTAACATTTCCGAATATCCGGATATTGGCGATAAAATATTGTTAAAATCATGAGCAATGCCACTGGCCAGGGTTCCAATCGCTTCCATTTTCTGGGACTGAATCAATTGTTTTTCAAGGCTTTTCCTTGATGAAATATCCAGAATCATCATGCGCAACTCAACAATCAGATCCTTTGTGTTCTTAATAGCATCCACAGAAAGGCTCACCCACAAAAGAGTTCCATCCTTGAGTATGATCTGAAGTTCAGTCTCGTTTAATACCATACCCCGGAGTAGATTGTTAAAAATCTCAGACAGCCTTTTTTTTTCATTATCATCCTGAATAAAAAGATCTAATATATTTTGGCCGATTAATTGTCTGCTTTCATATCCGGAAATAAGTTCGGCCTTTTTGTTGCATTTTAATATCGCTCCAAAAGGGTCCAACGAGATATAGGCAATGGGCGCATTTTCATATAGGTCACGATATCGCCTTTCATTCTCGATCAATTCATGGGAGGTTTCCCTCAGGTGTTTCTCTTTTCGCCATAAAAGCTGAGCACCTTTTTTGCCGGTCAACTGACCTAAATATGCAAGGGAAGCCATCTCGACCAGTTGAATCAGTCCATCCAGGCGCTTCTTCAGCTCTGTCTCGTTGACAAACACCTTGTCTTTGAGTTCAAGCAGCTGGGTGCCGACGGTATTTATAACCAAAACGCCATAATCCGGCAGGTAAATATAAATTGAATTTATGGATTTAAAATGCCTCATTATTCCTGCATCCACCTTAATGGCATTTTCATGACGAACAAACGCATTCCCGTCGTATGCAAAAAAAGGAATGTAAAGAAATTTCTCATCGGTTTGCTGAACGAATTGATCCGTATCCGGGCAGATAATAACGCGAATTCCCTTTTTATAATAATTAGCGCAATTGCGAAGCACATAGGCTATAATGCCATCATTATCCGACAATTGACCGTTCTTTTTTTTAAAAAAGAATACAGGACTAAGCTTTTTGGCTGTAACGATATGGGCGCCAAACAATTTCAGGATTAGCCCCCCAATCCCCTTGCCATCGAAATTTCCCATGATGCCCCTGTCCCACATACTTGTCGGCAAAAATTTAATTTTCGTATGATTTGTTCCGAACAAAACACCTGTTTGCCGGGCTTCAAACAGATCAAGCGAAATTTTCAATAATTTCTTCAAGGGATTTCCACCATTGAAAAATTTTCTTTCAATGGTATTAAAATCTAATAGTTTCATAGTCGATCTTTACCTTTTTCGTCGTCTTCTGCGTTTCTCGTTTCACATAGCCCGTTATGCTCCCGCATAGCGCATTGAATACGACAAAAAATTCTGCTAATTCGGGACAACTTAATTTAATTCCCGTTCCTTGCTTTCTCTAAAACATCCCGGATCAGATGAGACACACCTTTTACAGAGACAGGTTTATTTAAAAACCCCCTTATACCCTGTTGGTGATATTTTTTCTTATCTATATGTTCGCCAAAGCCTGTACACAAAACAATGGGGATATCCGGGCGAATACTGTTAATTTGTTCAGACAATTGAAAACCGGTCAGACCCGGCATCGTCAAGTCAGTGATGACCAGATCAAAAGCCCCGGGTGTTTTTTTAAATAAATCCAGGGCCTGGAGGCTGTCCAACATACAGGTGACCTTGTATCCTAATTTTTCCAGCATATGCCGGACCATGAAGGCTACCTTTTTATCATCATCCACCAACAGGACATGCTCATTCCCTTTTCTAATGGGGCCATCTTTTTTTATTTTATCTTCCATCTGGATATCTCCGATATAAACCGGCAAGTATATCTCAAAACATGTCCCCTCCCCCTGTTCAGACGTCACATTAATATAGCCATTGTGAGACTGAACTATGCCATGAACCACGGACAAACCAATGCCCGATCCTTTACCTTCTTTTTTCGTTGTAAAAAACGGATCAAAAATACGTTCAAGAACATCCTCTGACATGCCGGGCCCTGTATCCGCGATACTCAGATAGACATAGGACCCGGGCTTGAGCGGAAAAATTGTATTGTCCTTTTTCACGATGGCCTCATCAAGGATGACAGAAAGCACACCCCCTTGTTTTTCCATTGCATGATACGCATTGGAGATCAAGTTCATCACCACCTGATGTGCCTGGACCGGGTCCACCATTAAAAGGCCGCAATTTTCATTGATTTTCGCTTTTATCTCAATGGTTGACGGGAGAAAGGAGTTGGTAAGGGCCAGGGCATCATTCACAAACACATGGGGCTTTAAAAGCTTGTACTCATTTTCTTTTTGTTTTGAAAATGTCAGCATCTGATTGACCAGGCTTTTTGCATATTTAGCACAGTCGTGAATGATCTGAAGATGTTCCTTTCTTTTATCAACATTGCCATCCGGCTCCATCAACAACATCTCCGAATAACCAGATATGGGACTTAATATATTGTTAAAATCATGGGCTATACCGCCGGCAAGAGTGCCAATGGCCTCCATCTTTTGCGCCTGAAGCAATTGTTTTTCCAATAATTTTCTCTCTGAAATATCACTGGCCATGACCCTGATTTCAATAACATTACCGGATCTGTCTTTTATGGCATCAAGAGAAAGAGTTACCCAGATGCTCCGACCATTTTTATGCTTGAATTTCATTTCCACATCCATCACAGGCCGATTGATCTTAAGAAAAGAGTTTATCTTTTCAGGCGTAATTGCGTGTTTATCGCCATCAACACATAAGGCCATCACATTGAGACCTGACAACGCTTCTTTCTCGTATCCGCTCAATTTTAATGTATTGTTATTGAATTTGATTATTGTCCCGTTCCTATCCGTGGAAAAATAGGCGATGGGAGCATTGTCATAAAGATCACGGTATTTTTTCTCATTTTCAACAAGTTCTCTGGATGTAACTCTCAGTTGCTGCTCTTTTTCCCATAGCAACCTTGCACCTTTTCGGCCTTTAAGTTGTCCCAATGCTGACAGAGAGGCTATTTCCACCATCTGTATCAGAACATCAAATTTTTCCTTAAGCTCGGTCTCCCTTAAAAATCTTTCTCCATCCATTGCCATAAAATCAGGATCGACTGTGTTTACTACCAGAATGCCGTAATCGGGAATATAAATCGAAACATAATTTTTCGCTTTAAAATGCCGGATTATATTTAAATCAACCCGGACATTAATATCCGGTTCACTGATGGTTTTCCCATCATAACTGTAAAACGGAATGCCTGCATATTGGTTATCTATCTGATAAATGCTTGTTGTAATATCCGGACTGAAAAGGATGCTTATTCCTTGTTTATAGTAGCTTGCACACGTTCTGAGCATATAGGAGATTATACCGTCATTATCGATGGGTTTGTCATTTGAATCTTTTTTATAATAATAAACCGGACTTAATTTCTTAACAGAAACAATGGTGGTGCCCAGATATTTTAATATTTTGCCTTTAAAACCCTTCCCATCAAACCGGTCCATAATACCACGATCCCAATCCTGACTCGGCAAAAACCGTCTCTTTGAGCCGTTTGTTCCGTATAGCACTCCCACATGTTCAGCCTGCAACAGGTCTAAGGCTATTTTAAGCAGTTTCTTTAAGGGATCTCCTCTATCAAAAAAAATTTGCTCGGGCTGATCGAAATCCATAAGCTTTTTTGCAACACCTTTTATTGTTTTTTGAATAATCATTTATTTATTACTAAGGATCGGCTTCAAAATTATTTGATCTTTTGTTTTCAAAACACCCAGTCTTTTAAGGGGTTTTGGAAACAATTTAGATCAAGTTATTTTGTAACGATTCCTAACGGCCATGCACAGCCCTGAGCTTTCGTCCAGAGGGTTGCGCAAAAAACCAAAGGTTTTGACAAAACTTTAAAGAGCCAAACAGATCTGCGCAGCTCTTTCATATAAAAAAAGGACAAAGCACTAAAAAGATATAAAACCACAAAACCCTTGAATGGGTCAAGCATAAACCCTTGAATTCAGGGTAATCCTCAACATTTCCATAAAAACGACCTTGAAAAATCACCCGGTATCCTTTATTTATTGAACAAAAGAACTATTTGCAATTATCCTTGGAATGATAAACAGGAATAAAGAGTGATATATGAGAATTGTTACCCGACCCGATTTTGATGGAATCGTTTGCGCTGTCTTACTTCGGACAGCCGAAAATATTCATACTGATATCCATTGGGTTGAACCCAGCGAAATTCAGTCCGGCAAAGCCGCCATCATTCCCGGAGATATTCTTGCAAATCTGCCGTATTCATCTCAATGCGCACTATGGTTTGATCACCATATTTCCAACAAGCCGGAAGACCCTTTTAACGGCGCGTTTGACATTGCACCGTCTGCTGCCGGCGTTGTGTATAAATATTATCAGCAAAATGGAAAAATAGCGCATCAATATGATGAATTGATCAACCATACAGATATTATAGATGCGGCAAAATTAGACAAGCATCAGGTCCAATTCCCGCAAGAATACCCTTACATCCTTTTATCCATGACCATCCAAAACAATGGATATGAAGATATCCCGTATTGGAATCACCTGGTGAATCTTTTAATGAAAACAAAAATTGACATGATTCTTGAAGACCCGGATGTAAAGGTTCGATGTGATCAGGTCATAAAAGAAAATGCCGAATACGAGGCACATTTACGCCAACACACAAAAATGGATCACAATATATCAATTACCGATTTCAGAATCCTGGATATCGTTCCCCAGGGGAATCGATTTTTATCATACTCTCTTTTTCCTGAAAGCATTGCCAGTGTAAAAATAAGATTTGGCGGAACAAAAAAGGAATCGGTTCAGATCAGTATCGGGCGAAGCATATTCAATACTCGATGTCAGGTCAATATCGGCAAGCTTCTGGCACAATTTGGCGGGGGCGGCCATGCAGGTGCCGGCGGATGCACCCTGGATGCAAAAACGGCTGATGCAGACATCAAAAAAATCCTTGAAATCATGTTTGCCAATAAGAAAGCAGAATAGGCTATCTATCTCATAAAAGCTTATCTTTAACACTATTCACTTTATCTGCCATGGTCTGCTCACGGTCCACCCGAGTACCGACCTTAATGGTCGTTGTTATGCGGGGTGCACCCATGCCATGAATTTTTTTGTGACATTTTTTTACAACATCAAATACCTTATCCCATTCTCCCTCAATATTAGTACCATAGGCATGAAGCTCTGATGTTAATCCAGCCTCATTTATGATTTTATGACAGGCCGCCACATATTTTGAGACAGACAAGCCCACACCAATCGGAACCACGCATAGATCTATGATCACTTTCATTTCTTTTTTCCTTTATAATATGGATAACCGGATCAAACTGCTGCACTATTATAGCTATTTATAATGTCAAATCTTCCCATTCATTGCAAATTTTTATTGGGAAGTGTATATGAAAACCTTGTTTAAATTTTATGCAAAAGGATGCAATACATAAATGGGCCCGCACAAAATCCGGCAGATGATGAAGTCAGAAAGAGAGATGGCCATAAGACGATTCAGGAAGCAGCGCAATCAAAACCGTCTTGCCAAACCGGGTATCCATGATTGCGTTATTGTATTGGACCATCTAAAACCCACCTTTAATGTCGGTAAAATATTTAGAAGTGCAGAAGCCTTTGGTGCTAAAGAAATCCATTTGGTTGATATTGCGTTTTTTGACCCTGCACCCGGTATGGGTGCCTTTAAATGGGTGCCGGCCTTTTTTCATAACACCTTTTTAGCCTGTTACAGTACGCTTGTTCAAAATAAGTATACCCCTTTTATCCTTGAACCGGGAAAGGGTGAACCCATTTCCAGCATCAAACTGCCAAAAAAAAGTGCTTTTATATTCGGGCATGAGGAGTTTGGACTCAGTTTTGAGCCGGATCTTTATCCGGACATCCAGAGCTTG
This sequence comes from Desulfobacula sp., assembly GCA_021647625.1. Classification (GTDB taxonomy): domain Bacteria; phylum Desulfobacterota; class Desulfobacteria; order Desulfobacterales; family Desulfobacteraceae; genus Desulfobacula. The sequence goes on along the minus strand of JAKIUJ010000060.1, from coordinate 14,471 downwards.
ACCATCCCCCAGTTTGGCAAATCCCAAAGCCTGAACGTCAGCGTTGCAGCATCAATCATTTTGTACGAATATACATGCCAGCACGGTGAGATGAACAAACACCAACCCATTGTACAAGGGAATTAACTCAATGAAAACACAAGGAATTATTAACCATATTGTCAACTGGCTGACCACATATGTTGAATCATCCGAATTAAACGGATTTGTCATCGGCGTGTCAGGCGGGATCGACTCTGCCGTAACATCCTGTCTTTGCGCCAAAACAGGTAAGCCTGTTATTGCAATGAACATGCCCATTTACCAGGCAAAAGATCAAGTTTCAAGATCTTGTGACCATATAGACTGGCTCAAAAAAAAATTTGATAATGTGACCGGTGTTGACGTAGAACTTTCCTTTGTATTTGACGGAATAAAAAAGTGTTTCCCAACTGATATACAAGATGACCTGACCATGGCAAATACCCGTTCACGACTTCGTATGCTCACCCTTTATGCCTATGCATCCCACCACAAGATGCTGGTGGCGGGCACAGGGAACAAGGTAGAAGATTTTGGTGTCGGGTTTTATACAAAATACGGGGATGGCGGTGTTGATCTGTCCCCTATTGCCGATCTGATGAAAACTCAAGTTTATGCCCTAGGGCGTGATTTGAGTATCATAGAACCCATCTTAAAGGCCGCACCAACCGATGGGTTGTGGGAGGATGAACGTACAGATGAAAGCCAGATCGGTGCCACCTATGCTGAACTTGAATGGGCCATGGACTATCTGGCTGCGAATGCGGACTCCCGGCCACATGGCCGCTTGCCTGTTAGTTTGCCTGTCAATGAAAGGCAAAAACAAGTATTAACCATCTACAATGGATTCCACAAGGCCAATAAGCACAAGATGGAACCCATCCCTGTGTGTATCATTCCAGATAGGCTAAAGACGTAATTTTGGTTTAAAAACCCACTATCACCTGCTGTGCCTGTAGAATTTTGCATTTGAAGCGGGTTCCAGGGTGTTTCCCAGGATAAGATCAGCCGCTTTTTCCGCTATCATCATGACAGGCGCATAGATATTGCCGTTGGTCACATATGGCATAACGGAAGCATCCACTACGCGCAGGTTTTCTATGCCGTGAACCTTCATGGAATCAGGATCCACCACCGCCATATCATCTTTTCCCATCTTACATGTGCAAGAGGGATGAAGCGCTGTTTCAGCATCTTTTGCCACCCAGTCAAGGATTTCCCGGTCTGTTTCAACACCAGGTCCCGGAGAGATCTCACCACCGTTGAATTCATCAAAGGCCGGCTGGTTCATAATGTTGCGGGCGCATTGAATGGATTCTACCCATTCTCTTTTGTCCTGGTCTGTGGACAGATAATTAAAGCGCAGCGCAGGGTGCTGCTTTGGATCAGCAGACTTGATTTTTACAGATCCGATGGCGTTTGAATACATGGGACCGACATGGACCTGGTAGCCATGTTCACTGCTGGGCTGGCTGCCGTCATAACGAATAGCCAGGGGAAGGAAATGAAACTGGATATTCGGATATTCCACGTCATCATTGCTCCTGATAAATCCTCCGGCTTCAAAATGGTTTGTGGCGGCGGCCCCTGATCTGTGAAAGAGCCACTGGTAGCCGATGAATGGTTTTTTCCACCATTTAAGGGATGGATTCATGGACACGGGTTTTTTGCTTTTGTACTGAACATAGACTTCCAGGTGGTCCTGCATATTCTCTCCTACACCCGGAAGGTCATGGATGACATTTATACCTAAACTTGAAAGTTCCCCGGCATTTCCAACGCCTGACAATTGCAGGATCTGGGGAGAATTGATGGCACCGCCACAGCAGATCACTTCGCCTGCATGAATGCGTTGAGGTTTACCGTTTTTTCCTTTGACAAACTCCACGCCTATGGCTTTTTTCCCGTCAAACAAAATTTTGGTGGTAAAGGCCCGGCATATGACATCCAGGTTGGGACGAATTTTCATGACTGGATGAAGATAAGCCCTTGCGGCACTGAGACGTCGACCGCGGCTGATATTTCGATCAAAAGCACCAAAGCCTTCCTGCTGATATCCGTTGACATCATCGGTCAAAGGATAGCCTGCCTGCCTGGCTGAATTGAGGAATGCATTAAAGAGCGGGTTCTTGCAGGGACCTGTTTCAAGGGTCAGGGGACCGCCTGTGCCATGGTATTCATCCGGTCCCTTGAGCCGGTTTTCAGCCCGCTTGAAATAGGGAAGGCTGTGGGCATAATCCCATTTTGCCATACCCTCGTCTTTGGCCCATTTTTCGTAATCCATGGCATTGCCTCGGATGTAAATCATGCCGTTGATACTGGATGATCCGCCCAATACCTTTCCCCTGCCGTGGAATACCTTCCGGTTATTCATACAGGGTTCCGGTTCAGATTCATAACACCAGTCATAATACTTATTTCCAAGAGGAAAGGTCAGGCCTGCAGGCATGTGAATAAAAACGTCCCATATGTAATCCGGGCGACCGGCTTCCAGGACAAGAACATTGTTTGAAGAGTCCTGGCTGAGACGATTGGCCAGAACACAACCAGCAGAACCGCCGCCTATTATTATATAATCATACCTTTTTTTCATCCTTAAAACTCCTTTGCACTAAGGGTCGGCTCAAAAATTAGTTCACATTCTGTTTGTAAAATGTCCAGTAGGGGTTTTTGTAAAAAATACCCCTTTTGGGACTTTTGCAAATAGATTATGTGAAGTTATTTTTTAACGATCCCTAAGTATCGAAAATATCTGGATTCAATCCAAGTTCAATTCAACTTCTTGATAAAACAATCAGGAACAGCAAAAATAATTTAAAGGATAAAAAAATGATTGGGCTGAAAATCAGCTATTGGTCGTCACCAAGCAGATGAATCCTGCCACAAGGTCATCGATATCCATCTCGCCATCCCTGACAAGTGCCTGCAGGGCTACACCCTGTAAGCCTGAAATAAAACAGACCGCAAGGGCCCTGTTTGTCTTTTTAGGTTCGATCCTGTCAAGCGCCGCTTCAAATGCATCCACAAAGATGTCGTAGGCGGCTTGAATTTTTATAATATCCGGCCCCCTGATACCGCTGAATTCGGCTGCCAGGGAAGCCAGGGCAATAATGGAGTCCGGACGGTTGTGAAACCTGTCCATAAATATTTCCATCATACCGTGGATCATTTCGTCATAGTCTGTATGCTTTTTTTCCAAAAATTCCACATACTGGTCAAAGCTGTGATTCAATACTTCCACCACTTCCTCAAGAATATCTGTTTTTGAACTGTAATGGTGAAAGACAGCACCGGTTGTCATGCCTATGTGGTAGGCAATGTCCTGTATGGTGGTTTTGTGATACCCAAGCCTTGCAAAAAGATAGGTTGCCGTATCTAAAATTCGTTTGCGGGTGGCGATTCGTTTGGCCGCTTTCTTATTGATTGGATCTGGCATAATCAATCCTTAATCGTTTCAGGGTTGTTTCCAAGGGAACACCGTTTTCGTCCCATCCCCTTTTCTTATAGTACTCCTTTTTCATATATGCCATATCTTTTTTAGAAATGCGGTGACCCTTGGCAGGTCCGTCCGGAAGCGGTTCTTCAACAAACCTTCGAGGCAGCATATCCTCAGATATATCAAGCCCCTGGGAAAGATTAAACAAACGAACCACGTTCCAGATTCTCTCCCCTGTTATATAGAAAATATCTGAAGAATATACCCTGCCTGTAGCAGCGCTGAGCATTCTGATATAGGTTTTTTCAGAAATACCGAAAGTGCCGAAATCACATTTCACAACTGTGTCGGTTCCGGCAGAATAATTCTGGAGCGCGACAACCATTTGTGCCTTCCCTTCAGGAGAAAGGGGATCTAAAGGCGTTCCATTCCATTCTCCACCCAATTCATAACTGACAGGAAAACCGCGCTGATGGCAACCGCCCCGATCAGTTGTCATAAGGGCCAATGCCATACCGGATACTCCTCTGGGACCCCAGGCCGGTGATTCCAGTCCCTTGGTGTGAACGGCGATATCTTCTGCATGGTTCCCGATAACCCGTGCTGCCTGCTTCACCCCTTTTGATAAGAGTTTCCCCAAGGGGTCCTTCAGATTTGCAATGGCATGGATCAGGTACTCGGCAGCTTCTATGCTGCCAAATTTCAGATCAATACCACCGGGGGCTTCTATCAATCCTTTTTCACAGGCTTCCATGGCAAATCCGATGATCGTTCCGGTGGACATGCTGTCCATGCCGTAAAGATCGCATAGCTTTACAAGATGTGCCACTGCCCGGATATCCGAGATATCCAGATTAGACCCTAAAAGTGCGGCGGATTCATACTCTATGATATCCGTGACAAACCCTTTATATTTTCCTGTGCGGACAGCACCAATTTTGCTGCACCGGATAGGGCATCCCATACAGGCATTGCTGCCAAGCCACAAATGTTTGGACTGGCCTTTATCTGCAATTTTTGAGGCCCTGGCAAAAGTGCCGTATTGATAATTTTTATGGGGCAAAAGGCCTGTTTCATTGGCATACTCGATGGCCGATGCCGTTCCTGCAACCCGCAAGGCTTCCACATCGGGGCTTTGCTCAAGTTCCAGTACAGCATCCTGGCACGCTTTTTTAAATTCTCCCGGATCATGGATATTCACAAGCTTGCTGCCCTTAACGGCAATGGCTTTGAGATTTTTAGACCCCATGACAGCACCTGCCCCGCCCCGCCCTGCCTGACGGTTGTATTCGCAACAAATCAGGGAATAAAGAATTTTATTTTCCCCTGCCTGACCAATGGTGGCAATTTTAATGCTGTCATCGTCAAGTTCATTTTTTATCAACCGGTTGGCTTCAAGCGTATCCGCCCCCCACAAATGCCCGGCATCACAAATTTCAACCCGATTGTCGCTGATCCATAGATAAACGGGTTGTTTTGCCCGACCCTTAACAATAATGCCGTCGTATCCCGCATATTTGATTTCGGCTGCGAGACTGCCTCCAAAATAGGAATCCAAAAAAATTCCAGTGAGTGGGGATTTCGTTACAACACACCCCCGCATTGCAGGAGCCATTGTCCCGGTCAGGGGACCGGGAAAAAACATGAGCAGGTTGTCAGGACCTAAAGGGTCTGTGTCAGGGGCAAGGTTGTCAAAGAGGAGCTTTGCTCCAAATCCTTTACCTCCGATAAAATCAGCTGTCAGAGGTTTCGACGTCGGAAGGATCTCATGGGTATTATTGGACAAATCAATCATCAGCAAATTGTTTGTGTAAGCTTCATTCATTGATCTTTCCTTTGTTATCCATTCTGACAAGTTCAAGGGCTTTTGTGGGGCATGCCTCAATACACAAAGGCTTCCCCTGACACAATTCGCATTTAAAGGCTTTGCCTGTTTCAGGGTCAAGACACACAACCTTGATTGGGCAGTAGTCGGCACAAAGTCCGCAGGCAATACATTTTTCCGGGTCAATGACCACAATACCGTCTGCATTCCTTTTTATAGCTTTGGTGGGACAAACATTCATACAATATGCGTTTTCACACTGATTACAGACCACAGGAAAATGATATAGATTTTCTTTTTTGTTCAGGATAACCAGCCTGGAAAGCCTTGGATTGTATCCGCCGAAAAGATCCATGGAACAGGCAAGCTGACAGATACTGCAACCGGTACACTTGTCAAAATTAGTATGAATGAAATAGCTGATAACGTTCTCCCATCGCTATAGTTGTTAACTTATGGAAAACAAAATATCACATATTATGCACTATGTAAACACCTTTTTTTCAAAGACCTTCTTTTTTCTTGCTTTACCCGAAACTCTATGCTAAGGATTTAACAACATATCACCTATCACATACTATGTGATAGTAAAATTGTTCACGCTTCAACATGAAGGTAAGGAACAGATCAGACATGCTAAAAGTAAAGAATGTCACCAAAAAATTTGGTGAGCTAACTGCAGTAAACGACCTTAGTTTCGATGTCTCCAAGGGTCAGGTCTTTGGTATTGCCGGCCCCAATGGTGCGGGCAAATCAACCTTATACAACCTCATCACAGGATTTTATAAGTTTGATGGTACAATCGAGTTTGACGGTAAGAATATATCCGGTCTTCCCACACATAAAATCGCCCGGCTTGGAATTTCAAGAACGTTTCAAATTCCTCAGATTTTTGAAAGCATGACAGTTCAGGAAAGTGTGAACCTGGGCTGCCGTTTCGGCAACACCGGCAAATACGATCCTGGCTATTCCGACAAAATGATCTCTTTTGCCAGCCTTGAGAAAGTGCGCGGCAACAAAACCGATCAATTAAATCTTTTGGGCAAAAAAAGGCTGATGATTGCTGCAGCCATGGCCACAAAACCCAAAATACTGATGGTTGATGAGCCAATGGCAGGACTTAACGCCCTTGAAATTAAGCAAATGACGTCGCTTATAAAAAGGATCAATCAAGATGTCAACATCACAGTCATAATCATCGAGCATTTTATGAAGGTTTTAACAGAACTTGCCAACCCGATTTTAGTGATAGAGAACGGAACGGAGATCTGTATCGGGAGCCCGAAAGAAATAACCTCCAACCCCGAAGTGATTGCATGCTACCTGGGAGATTCACATGATGCTTAATATTGAAAACCTGAATGCATATTATGGACAGGCACATGTGCTTAAAGATGTGTCTATCAGTGTTAACAAAGGGGAAGTGGTCGTGATGCTGGGGCCAAATGGCCACGGCAAAAGTACATTGTTAAAAAGCATTTGCGGCATGGTGAATTCAAAGCGGGGCAGAATATCTTACAAGGATCAGGACATTATTAAGCTTCCGTCTGAGAAGATCGTCAATATGGGAATTACATACATTGCTGAAAATCGCGAACTGTTTCCCTATATGTCGGTTGTAGAAAACCTTAAGCTAGGGGCGTATTCAAAAAACGCCCGCAAACACGAGAAAAAAAACATGGAAAAGGTATTTTCGCTGTTCCCCCGTTTGGCAGAACGGAAAAAACAATACGCTTCCACCATGAGCGGTGGCGAAGCCAAGATGCTGGCCATCGCCCGCGGATTAATGTCAAACGCAGATTTCCTGGCCATTGATGAGCCCGCTTTGGGCCTGCAGCCAAACCTGAGGGTGGAAGTGGCCAGGATTATTAAGGAGATTAACAAACAGGGTAAAACTATTCTGGTGGTTGAGCAAAACATTCCTCAGATAACCGACCTGGCTGATAAACTATATGTTTTGGAAGAGGGTCACATTACGTTTGAGGGTAGTAAAGATGATGCGCTGGACAACGATAATCTCAAGGAAATCTTTTTGGGAATGTAATTAAGGGTCGGCTGAAGAATTAGTTCACATTCTGTTTGTAAAATGTCCAGTAGGGGTTTTTGTAAAAAATACCCATTTAGGGACTTTTGCAAATAGATTATGTGAAGTTATTTTTCAACGATCCCTAAGATAAAAAATAAGAATTGAAGTGAACATATCGCGGGTTGAACTCGCTTAGCCGAGGGGGAGAGAGCACTAGATGTTTATAGAGATTATCGAAGTTATTATCAGTGGTTTATTGAACGGGTCGGTTTATGCCCTTATGGCCATTGGGCTGGCACTTGTTTATGGGGTAACAAAAGCTTTTAATTTTGCATATGGATCTTTCTACACCATGGGCGGCTATTTTGCCTGGACGCTTCTGGTTTCTTTAGGAGTAAAGGGTGGATACTATACGGTTTTTCTAACTGCAATCCCCTTTCTTTTTGTTGTGGGGTTCTTTCTGGAAAAAGTTTTAATATCCCCATTAAGAAAACGGTCTGACTGGCAAATGAAAGCCATGATGTTAACTCTTGGGTTGTCGCTCTTTCTGGATATTGGATACATTGCCACCTTTGGCCCTAGGCTCAAATCATTACCCGATATCGTTGAAGGTACTATAGACATTGGCCCGTTTGCATTCATGAATCAGGATATTGTCATCTTTATATTATCCATCACAGGTTTACTTTGCTTTGCCTGGGTATTAAACAATACCCGTGTTGGGATGGCGGTACAGGCAGTTGCACAAAATCCCATCGGTGCCCAGATTGTCGGTATTCCCAAAGATCGTGTTTTTGCCGCCACATTTGCCATTTCAACAATTATGGTTGGTATTGGCGGAATTTTACTCAGTCAGAAAAATTTTGTTAATCCACAAGCCAGTACCGGCATAATGATCAAGGCCTGGGTGATAACTGCTTTTGGCGGCATGGGGTCAATCAAGGGCAGTCTTTATGCGGCGCTTATTATCGGAATGCTGGAGGCTTTTGTTGGATATTATCTGGGAATGATCCATATCGAAGTCGCTGTTTTAACGTTACTTTTAATAACCCTGGCATTTCGTCCCCAGGGCCTTATGGGAAGAGAATAAAATTATGAATACAAAAAGTATGGTCACAATTCTTGGGGTTACGTATGGTTTTATCGGAATCCTGCCGTTGTTTATAGGCGACAGCTCAATTCTTATGAGGATTTTGACCATGATTTTGATATGGTCTGTAGTCGCCTCATGCTGGGATCTCATCATGGGGTATGCCGGTATCTTTTCATTTGGTCAGGTTGCATTCTATGTCATCGGTGCTTATTCCTCTGCCATACTTTCCGTATCATTGGGTGTGTCACCAATTTTATCCATTTTCCTGGCCGGAATAATTACAGCAGCAATCGGTGTCATCATCGGCCTGCCCTGCCTAAAGCTTGCAGGTCCTTACATTGCGCTGGTTACATTTGCGTTTCAGCTGGCATTGGAGCCTTTTCTTAAAGGCCCCCTTGGTAAAGCCATTGGTTCAGGCGGATCACGGGGCATTATCAGCGTCCCTCCGATCCATTTTTTTGGCATGAATTTTAGTTCCTCAGAACTGGTTCCATTCTTTTATTTTGCATTTGTTCTAACTCTGATTTGCAGCGCTGTCATCGTGGTTATCTTAAAAAGTCACTGGGGAACAGCTTTTTTAGCACTGAAGGATTCAGAGGATTTTGCTGCAAGCCTGGGTGTCAGCGCTTTTAAATACAAACTTTTAGTATTTGGTATTACGTCTTTTATTACGGGTTTGTTTGGGGCCATTTATGTGCATTATGTCGGCATATTGTCTACCCGGATGCTGAGTATGGAAGTATTTACCGTTCTTTTGATCATGATTGTCGTGGGAGGAATCGGTCAATACCCGGGTGTTGTCCTTGGTGCGGTTTTCACGGTTACAGCAAATGAGCTTCTTAGACCCATGGGTATATATCGCCTCCTGATCATGGGCGGCCTGGTGGTTGTAGTCGTATTGCTTCTTCCGGATGGTGTTACCGGTTTGATCAAAAAAATCTCTGACTTGCGATTGAGAAAAAAAGAACGCCACCCCGTTGAAATGAGGGGATCAGGTGAAATGAAAGAATCGGGTGAAACGCAAGGGTCAACCCTTTAAGGACGAAATAAATATTTATATAAAAAAAACATACAAAGCTATTTGGATGAGAGTATTTAATCACTATTCACCTCATCCTTTTAAATATTTTTTTTGTACACAGTAAGTTTTTTTACAACATCTTTAACTCATAAAAGGGAAGGATTAAAATGAAAAAAATTGGTTTGATGTCATTGGTGATTGTCACCTTCATGGTATTGGGATCGTTGGCTTTTGCCGCAGATACCATTAAGGTGGGTTGTGCATTTTCTTTGACTGGAGATTATGCAGGTTCCGGAGATAACTACTTTAAAGGCGTTGAGATGGCAGTGGATGAAATCAATGCCGCAGGGGGTCTGTTAGGTAAACAGCTTGAAATTATTATGTTTGATAATCAGGACTTTGCACCTGAAGTGGTTATGCAGGGAGCTGATTATTTAATGGCTCAAAAAAAAGTGGCGGTTGTGGTAGCCGGCTGGGCTGGTGCTGGAGCAGATGTCAGGGCATATGGAAAATATGACGTGCCCTTTTTTATTGATGATGGTTCCCAGGCATCGGTGGATGTGTTCAAGGAAAATCCAAAAAAATATAATAATGCTTACTTTATGACTGATGTTGCAGCAGATCAGGGAGGCAGTGTGTTTAACGCATTGCAGAAAATACCCTACGATTATCCCAACAAAAAAGTGGTACTAATCAATACGGATGATGCCTGGGGCGGGGAAATCGGAGACGTAATGGCCAAACGGTTCAAAGAAATCGGCTGGGAGGTTGCACTTCATGAGATCGTTCCTTACGGGACAAATGAATGGGGCCCGATTTTAACTAAAATTAAAAGAATCAAACCTGCAATTATCCACTTTGAAATAGCAGCTTCACAGGAACCTATTACCTTTGTCCGTCAATTCCTTAAAAAACCGACCAATACAATTATCAGTCTGGGCTGGAGTATTACCCCGCTTGAGGTTGTAGAGACTCTGGGCAAAAAAGCTGATGGTGTTCTGGGTCAAATGCCCGCAGGCGTGCCGACACCTGTAGCGCCCAATGCGGCAACTCAAGCATGGTTGAAAAAGTATAAAAAACGCTACAAACACAGCCTTGGAGTTGGTTCATTCATAACCTATTCAAGTTTTATGGCCTGGGCCAAGGCTGCCGAGGTTGCAGGTGATGCATATGATTTTAAAGCAGTGAACAAGCAACTTAAGAACGTTCCCTATAAGGGATTAATGGGTGATATTACATGGGGTGAAAACAACACCCTGCATGCCCAACCCGGTGCTCCAATCGTTCACTACCAGGTACAAAACGGAGAGCTTGCAGCAATATTCGCAGATCCACCACTAACACCTTATAAAGATAGCAAGTTTATTAAACCTCGATGGATTAAGTAACTAGTGTTTGAACGAAAACTTGCTCCTCGTATATGGGCAATTTTTCGCCCAGGCACGGGTTTTCGGTCACCCGCTAACCATCCCGAAACAAAACTTGTGCTTCTTGTCAATGGCATGAGGCGCAAGTTTTTTTTAGAAAACATCTAAACCAAAAGGATGCAGAATATTGATCAAAGACATTCTTTTATTTTCAAAAAAGGCTTTGCCTGAAATACAAAATGGCCGTCCTTCAATCCATTGCAGTGGAGAAGAACGGCCATTTCCATTTTAACAAATCCTAACTAGCTTGCAACTATTTTAAGATTTATCAAAGGAGATATGGTACATGAAATCCAGATTAAATGCAATTTGTGTGATAGTTATCGTGTTGTTTTCTCTAACCGCCTGTGTCCAGAAACAGATACAACCATCCAAGACAGCTGAAAAACCCAAAAACGTCATAATGCTCATTGGAGATGGCATGGGGCCTGACCAGATCGGGCTGCTGCTCTCCTATGCCAGACAGGCACCCAATTCAATTTTTATTGATGGCAAAACATCTTTTGATAAAATAATAGAAGATGGCGGTGTTATGGGGCTGTCCATGACCTATGCTAGCAATGTTCTTGTAACGGATTCCGCAGCCTCAGCTTCCCAGCTGGCCACAGGCCGGTTTTCAGGTTCAGAAATGATAGGACTCGATAATATCGGGAACCCTGTTGAAACAGTTCTTGAAAAAGCAAAAAAAACGGGTAAATCCACGGGCCTGATCTCAGATACCCGTGTGACCCATGCAACTCCTGCGGCATTTGCATCACACCAGGCCCATCGAGGAATGGAAAATGAAATTGCAGTGGATATGCTCAATACAGGTCCGGATGTAATGCTCGGCGGTGGCATTCGTTATTGGATACCCAAAGAAGCAAACGATAAAACATCCGCCGTCAGAAAAGAGTTGGATAAAATTTCCGAAGGTTCGGTAAGAATTAAATCCAAAAGAAAAGACAGCCGTAACCTGATAAAAGAGGCTCAGCAAAAAGGGTATACTCTTGTCTTTAATAAAGACCAGTTGGAAGCAGCCAAAGGAAAAACCCTGGGACTGTTCTCCTATTCAGCCATGCCCGATGCCATCAGGGTGTCTAATTCTCTTAATGATCCCCAAAGAAGCATCCCCACATTAAAAGAAATGTCTGCAAAGGCCCTGGACATCCTGTCAAAAAATGACAAGGGGTTTTTCCTCATGGTTGAAGCAGGACTCATTGACTGGGCTGCCCATTACAATGACACAGGCCTGATGTTACATGAAATGCTCAGAATAAATGAAACACTGGAGTACTTGCTGGAATGGGCAAAAGACAGAGATGACACCCTCATCATTGTTACAGCCGATCACACCACCGGTGGATTCGGATTCAGCTATACCGGCAAAGATATCCCCGAAGCAAAAGACCTCCCCGGAGAAAAATTTGCTGATCGTAAATATAAACCCGGATATAATTTCGGAGACCCGGCTGTTTTAGATAAGCTTTATAAACAAAAGTTGAGCTACACAGATATCTTTGACAGTCAATTTGGCGCCCTGCCTGAAGATCAGCAAACCCCGGCTGCCCTGGCACGAGAAGTTAACGCGTATACCCGTTTCCCCATCACCGTGGCCCAGGCTGCAAGGATACTGGAAACAGAAAACAACCCCATTTATGTGAAAGGTCATTCTTACCTGGGGTCAAAAATTGTTCCCAAACTTGACAACAAAGATGAATTTTTTGTGTATCAAAAATATGATAACAGGCAAAACCTTTTAGCCCTGGAAGTCGCAGCAGACCAATTTGTTGTCTGGAACACCGGAACCCATACGGCAACACCGGTAATTGTCTTTGCCAATGGACCGCAGAAAGAAGCATTCAGCAATATCATGCATCATACAAATGTCGGACAAAAAGTGATTGAGGCTGTGTTAAGCAAATAAGGATACAAATTTCCTGTTCCTGAGCTTATTTCAGGAACAGGAAATTTTGGATTGTTTTTTGGAAAACAAAAGAAAAAATTTTGAAAGAATCTGTGAGATATAAGCATAACGAGCTACAGCAATTCGCGGTGACTATTTTTTTTCAGAGTTAAGTAAGGTTTCCATGGAAACTTAAATCTTTTTTTCGCAGTGTTGTTTCGACATATTGCGTAAGAAAGTAACGGGAATAACGGAGGAATAACGGGGTCACCCATTAAAGGTCTGAAGGGGTAACGGGGTCATAAGGGTAACGGGGTCATGTCTTGATTAGTGATTAAAACTTGACTTTACAACAAAATCTGAATAATAAATTAAGCGATGGCGAGACAATGGCGCATAGAATATGAGGGAGTTTTTGATCATGTAATATTCAGAGGGGATGAGGGCACAGATATATTTTCAGATTATGAAGACCGTGAATTGTTTTTAAGACTGATTGGAGAAATGTCTGACCGGTTTGAAATTGAGATACATGCGTGGGTTCTTATGAACAACCATTATCTTCTGTTGTTGAGGACCGGAAAAGCAAACTTGTTAAAGGGAATGCAATGGCTGGGTACCACATATACCCGGCGATACAATATAAAACACAAAAGATATTTTTTAAAAAAGCATGCTCTGAAAAATCGATTTTCAATTATTGCAGGTCAACGCGGGGTTGGGAAGACTACAGCAATGATTCAATATATCTATTCTTTTATCCAGGAAGATATTTTAAACAAGCAAGCCTTATATGTTCCGGTTGATCATTTTATGGTTGTCGGTCATTCTCTTTACGAAATTGCTGAAGAGTTTGTTAATTATGGCGGGCAGTTTTTATGTCTTGATGAAATTCATAAATATCCGAACTGGTCGAGAGAGTTAAAAAGTATTTATGATTCCTTCCCGAATATCAAGCTTATCGTATCCGGAAGTTCTGCATTGGAAATTCACAAAGGGAGCCATGATTTAAGTCGACGAGCTGTCGTTTATAAAATGACAGGTCTTTCTTTAAGGGAATTCATTGAATTGAAATATCATATTGAGTTACCGGTTCTTGATATTGAATCTATACTAACGGACCATGAAAAGCATTCCCTTGAGATTACCAAAAAAATGGATCCGGAACATTTAAAAATACTACCTATATTTCAGGAGTATCTTCGACATGGATATTTTCCTTATTTTCTGGAGCATCCGGATGAAAGTACTTATTTAAGAACTCTGGAGCAGGGTTTGCATATGACAATAGAAAGTGATCTACTTTCAATATATCCCAGGTTGACGGGTGTCAGTATTAAAAAGTTGAAAATGTTGCTTTCAACAATCGCAAGATCTGCTCCTTTTACACCTGACATGAAACGATTAAAACAAATCATTGAGGTCGGAGATGAAAGAACACTGAAAACTTACCTGAGTTATTTAGAAGATGGAAAAGCCATTACTTGTTTGTCAAAAAAAAATAAAAGGATTAGAGGACTGGAAAAGCCTGAAAAGATTTATTTAAATAATCCAAACCAGGCGCTTGCAATATGTGACAAAGAAAAAGTCAATTCAGGTACTATAAGGGACACGGTAAATTTATGCTAAGAGCAAACATCCTATGAGTGGCAGCTGTTCCGAGTCATTTTTAAATAATCAAAGACAGCCCGCATGTTTTTATTCAATCGGCGCATTTTTTGGGCAACACTGTAAACC
>JAKIUJ010000059.1 GCA_021647625.1 Desulfobacula sp. | reverse complement strand
TTGCCTGGAGAACATCACCTTCAATATCCGGGAATGCCTGCACCTTTAATTTTCCTCCGGCAATCATGGAAACGGATGCGATAAATAAAAAGATGACCAGCCCGATAAACAGATACCTGAAATCAACGGCGGTATCTACAATTTTTCCCAGCATTTTTTCACGTATCCTGTTTAGACCTTTTTCCATGCCTTGCCTGAACCTGTTTTTTGGCCCTCCTGGTACGCGATCGGCCAGAGAATGGGACAGATGATTGGGAAGAATTAAAAATGCTTCAACCAGGCTGACAGACAAGGTCAATATCAATATAACCGGAATCACATATAAAACTTTCCCAATATCTCCGGCCATACTCAATGCAAGTGCACCAAAAATAAAAAGGGTGGTTAAAAATGAGGAGAACACACCGGCTGCCACTTCAGATATACCGTCCACGGTTGCATTAAAGGCCTTTTTCCCTTTTTCAAGATGGGCGGCTATATTTTCTGCAATCACGATGGCATCATCCATCAACAATCCCAGGCCAATCAACAATCCCACCATGGACAGCATATTAATTGAAAGCCCCATCTGCTTCATAAAGAAAAAAGTCAGAAAAAATGAAACCGGCAATCCCATGGCCACCCAAAAGGAAAATTTAAATGGAAAAAACAGCAACATGGCCCAAAAAACAAGCAACAATCCTGCAAGCCCGTTTTTCACCAGCATTTTAAGGCGATCCCGAACAATTTTAGAGACATTTTGTGTAATGGAAAAGGAGACACCCGGAGGCGCCTTTGCCTGCTCTTCGTCCAAAAACTGCGTAACGGCATCCATGATTCTTAAAGCATCTTCGGTCCTGGTCTTGTTGACCTGTAAAATACCCGCCCGTTTTCCATCAAAGAGAATTTTATTTTCATCCACCATGAATCGGTCGGTTATTTTTGCAATATCCCCCAACCGGACTTCAGCCCCGTTTGACGAGGATACAACAATTAAATTTTCTAGTTCTTCAATGGTTTTGCGCTCTTCTGAAAACCGAATTAATATATCCGAATCATTTGATTCTATGCTGCCCGCCGGCAGATCCAGGTTCTGGGCACCCACTGTCGCTTCAATATCTGCAACGGACAAACCTAAGCGCATCGTGGCATAGAAAGGGATCTCAATTAAAAACTCATGATCGGAAAATCCCAAGACATCGATTTGAGAGACCTTATCTAGCTGTCGCAAACGATCCTTTAAATCTTCACAGTATATTTTTAAATGCTGCGGACTCATGGGGCCGGTTACGGCAATGGAAACCACCTGGTCGGTCTGATTGACTCTTTTTACGATCACATCTGCAACTTCCGCCGGAAAATCGCTGATGGCCTCAACTTCAGTTTTAAGATCATTAAAAAAGGTGATCATATCCGAGCCTTCAATCATTTCAACAATAACGGAAGCCCGATTTTCCATGGCTGCACTCTTTACTTGTAAAATATTGCTCACGCTATCGATGGCATCTTCGATCCGTTTACACACAGCAGTTTCCACATCCTCTGCTGTGGCGCCGGGATAGACAACGGTTATTTCTACTGCATCAATGGAGAAATCAGGGAAGGTTTCTCTTTTCAAATCCATGATTGAAATGGCTCCTAATGCAAGGAACAGCATCATGAGCAGATTGGCTGCCGTAGGGTGGGCACACATAAAAGAGATGATGCGTTTCATTTTATTTTGTCTCCTCCGATTCTCCCTCGGGCATGTTGTTTTAATGATACCAGAACTTGTGCATCCCGGGTCGATTTCAAAAGCATGCCCTGTACCGCCGGGACCAAATCTGAAAGGACCAGCAGCTCCCCGGGCTTAAATCCTTGGGATAAAACAGCCATATCCATCATAAAAAACTCCACATTAACCGGCCTGATCTCAAGCCGGTTTTCAGAATTGGCAATATAAACCTTTTTGTCATGAATCGCCGAGCGTGGAATCACAAATCGATTTGGTAAAGGTTTACCGGACAATGACACTTCCACGTACATATTGATGACCAACGGTGGTCGTCTTCCCAAAATCGCATTTTCATAGGGTTTATCCACTGTAATAAATGCAGTGATCGCTCCGGTTTTAAGATCCATGGACTCACTGGTCCGTGAAAACTGAGCATCCCATTCAAAGGTATTTTGTTCATCCATTGGAAGCCTTACTTTTGCCTTAATGCCGATGGCCTGACGGATGGTTTCAGCATCCGGAGTCTGACCAATTCGGTTCTGATGGTCCCGGGGCAGAAGGGTAAAAAAGCTTTTGGGGATTAAAGCAACCGGAATCTCTGCCCGGTCAACACTGATGGCTTCGGCCAGGATAATGCCGGCACCGGTGAACTGATACAATTCAACGTTCACGGCAGACAGCCTGCAATTAAACGGAGCACGAATCTGTGTTTTTGCGACATCCAGCTGTTGCTGGGACACAGCGGATTCTCCGGATTTCTTCTTGGCCTGCAATGCTTTTTTCTTGGATGGAATAAGATCCAGATTGTTTTGCAGATTATTCACCGATGCCTGGTGTGCCAGAAATGTTCTTTCCTCTTTTTCAAGATCAGATGCTGAAATATATCCGTTTTTAAACAACTCACGCTTTCTTTTTAACTCCTGACCGGCACTGGCAAGGGATTGTTTCTCAATCTTCAACAGGCGCTGTGTATTTTTTTGTGATTGTTCAAGTTCTTTTAACTGGGCATCAACATTCATCAGATCGGCCACACCACGACTCCGGGCCAACCCATAGGAGGTGGTGTCAATTTGCAGCAGCAATTCGCCTTTTTTTATAAAATGACCTTTTTTTAAATTTTCATTCATAAAGACCACCTTGCCGCTGACCTCTGATATCGCCTGCCAGGTTCTATCTGCCTGAACATAACCGTAGGAGACAACCCGGGGAACCACAACCATTTTTTCGATGGGAATAACGCGTACTGCCTGTACACGTTCCCTGTTGTCCGATCTGTTTGGCAGGTTTTTATTTTTTTTCATTACTAAAAATAAAGCGATGCCACAGATTACCGGAATAATTATCAATAATTTCTTTATTATTTTCATCATCTCTTTCTTTGAATTATTCATTTATTTTCTCAAGTCCCAAAGCATCTTCCGCATTTTCAATCATCTGATCCATACCGGACTGAACAATGGCAAGATCATCCGGATCAATATTTTTTATAAGGGTATTGTGCCAGTTTTTTAACATCTCAAAAAACGGGGTTTCCATATCTCTTGATTTTTGGCTTAAAAAAACCCTTTTAACGCGATGTTCGTTAAGATCAGGCCGTCGTTCAATCATTCCCAGCTTTTCAAGTTTGGCTAACGCCCGTGCCGTATAGGATTTGTCCACCCGCATCCTTTTGGATAATTCATCCTGGCTTTGCCCTTCTTTAAAAAACAAAAAGGCTAAAAACGGATAGTCGCCTGCCCCAACCCCCATTTTCTTCATCTCATTTCTAAGATGAATCATACAAAGCCGGAACAAAGAATTTACTTTTTTCCCCACCGATTCTTTTGCAAAGGTTTCATGCATAATATTTCCTCTCAGTTGACAATGCAACTTAGAATATATACCTGCTCAGTTGCATTGTCAACTTAACTTTTTAAAATTCAGCCTGTATGATCCGGATGGTATTTAAAGACAAGTTTCCGATATGCCTTTTTAATCTCACCCATAGTTGCTCTTGAATCAACATCTAAAATATCGAAATAATGAATCGGTTCCATTTTTTCCTCTGGCATTGTTGCAATAGGTCAACATATTGATCCCACCATTCGATATTTAGATTGACAAAGACTGAGGATTAAAAAAACCGTTGATTTTACGATAAAAAAAGGGGTATCTATACCCATGAAACCTGACTTGCCATTTTCTGATGCCCCTGAAGGCTCAAATATCCCCGATGAATTTAACCGTGTTATTGATGCCCATGTCCATGTCTTCCCCCAAAAAATATTCGGGGCGATCTGGAACTGGTTTGATGACCATGCCTGGAAAATTCGCTATAAAATATCCACAAAAGATATTTTCAACCATCTATTGGACAGGGGTGTGTCACATATCATTGCATTGCAGTATGCACACAAGCCCGGCATTGCAACCTTATTAAACCAGTACATGGCTGTCAAAATCAATGAGTTTCAAGGAAAAATATCCGGCATGGCAACGGTTTTCCCGGGCGAACCAGACGCAGACATCATCTTAAAACAGGGATTCAAACTGGGACTTACCGGTGTGAAGCTTCATGCCCATGTCCAGTGTTTTGACATGATGGCGCCCTATATGGAACCTATTTACCAGATTTGCTCCGATGAGAAAAAACCTTTGATCATGCATGTGGGAAGAGAACCCAAAAGCGAAGCGTATAAGTGTGACCCATATGAAATTTGTAGTGCCCAAATGCTTGAAAGTGTCATTAAAAACTTTCCCGATCTTAATATTTGTGTACCGCATCTTGGGTTTGATGAAACCCGGGGATACCGGTTTTTGTTAGAAAAATATGATACTCTCTGGACAGATACCACCATGGTTATTACTGATTATTTCCCAATGAAAGAAAGTATAGATCTCTCAAAATATAGAATAGACAGGATCATGTATGGTTCTGACTTTCCCAACATCCCCTATGAATGGGACAGGGAATTGAAGGTGCTCGCCAGGTCAGAGCTCTCAAAGGAACAATTGGACCATATTCTTTATAAAAATGCAGCCGATTTTTTTAATTTGCCCACCTGCTGATTGCATAAACAATCAAACGTCCCGAATATTTAATTCCGCTATCAATTATCCTATTCTGTCTCAAGATTCATTAATTTTTTAAGATTTTTTTTCACAATAAGGCGACTATCCAGTGCAAACAACTTCATACGAACCTTAGAAGGTGCAGGAAGCCCGGCTTTTTTGTTATTTCGGGAGAAGGTTTTTAATAAAATGTGCCATAGTTTATACGATCCTGAACCCGGTTTCAAGAATTTCTCTTACAAAAGGGATCATCTTTAGTAAAGTTTTCCTTGGTGAATGGCAATGGCTCTATATCAGGGTTGACCTCAAATTTATATTTTCTTATACGATTTCGGTCATTGAAACGAATTCCTTTGTACAAATTTTATAAAATTCTCTTTTGTATTCAGGGTATCTGACTTCAAGATTGAAATCATTGACTTCATCCAAAAAACAGTATTTGTTTCCGGGACAAATTTAGTTTTGATAGCCGCACCAATTTGTTGAGATTATGAGTTTTAGGTGAAATCTTATTATGATTGTTCAAGACAAATAAAGCCTTTAATAATTTTTCAAGTACCAGATGTCCGATAAACAGACACCAGTCATACTTGCCTGAACTAAAAAGACTTTTACTTGCAGACAAATCATTATCTGCTGATTCGATCCAATAGTTTATATGTTTTTTAAGATCCATAACTTTCATTCACAGAATACATTTTTTATTAAAGATATAAACAATACTGTTTATTTTAAAAAACCGCTTGTCATCTTTTTTGCATTGTATTTTCTTATTCCATATTTCATCCTTATCATGCAAGTAATTATGGAATCTTATTTCTGGATTTCCCCAATAATCTTCAATGGCATCAAGCTTGCCTCTTGAAGATTCCTTATGTATGATACCTGCTGTTTTCTTTGAACGATTTATTAATTTTTTAGGATTGCAATATTAAAGCTGACAAAAAAAAGATAAAAGCCATCAGTGAATCAGATCTATTCAAACCTGTCCAGGACTATCTGATCCGCCAGGGCTATAGTGTTAAGGGTGAAGTTTTGCACTGTGACATCACGGCGGTTAAAGAGGATGAACTGGTGGTGATCGAGCTTAAAAAAAGCCTGAATCTGTCATTATTGATCCAGGCTGCAAATCGGCAAAAATTCGCCGATTCCGTTTATGTAGCTGTGCCGGCCGGGATCAACAAACGGCTGGCGAAAAACTTCAAAGGCGCTTGTCATTTGCTCAAACGGCTGGAACTGGGATTGATCCTTGTCTCTTTTTTAAAAACCAAGACAAAGGTGGAGATCATATTTCATCCATCCGAATTTAAAAAAACCAAAAGCCATAAAACAAGAAAAAGTATTATCCGGGAAATCTCCGGCAGAACCGGTAACTTTAATACAGGTGGTGTTGCAGGAAAACAAATTATTACGGCCTACCGGGAAAGCGCCATTCATATCGCATGCGCCCTATTAAAAAATAATGAACTATCCCCGGCAAATCTTCGTGCCATGGGCACATCAAAAAAGAAAACACAGACTATCCTGGCGGACAATCATTACGGATGGTTTGAACGCGTAAAAAGAGGGATATACAGGCTCCATCCCACGGGCAAAAAAGCATTGAAACACTATCCTGATCTGGCTGAGCATTACAGTCTTCTTGTTAAAAAAAAATGACTTTGGCCCCACAACCAGAGAGATTGAAGTGCCTGAGCTTATCGCCCAAGGGTATACAAATCATGAGATATCCGGCATGCTGTTTATCAGCCCCCATACCGTGAAGAGCCCTGAATAGTGCCACGCTGTAGTGTCAATAAAAATTTTGTTCATGGATACAGAACAGTCAGGGTAAACGCATATAAACTTGGCATGAATTTTAATTCTTTAATTTATAGGTACTTATGCAAAACGAGATTTTCATTTGCGTTTACCTTCAAACCGTAACTACCTGAAATCATTAATATGGAAAAGTTACATGCGTTAGCCCTGCAGAACAGTCCCTGTGGATTCACTCATGCTCTTTTCCCTTCCAGGGGAAGACGGATGATAAATTTTGCACCGCTTCCAGGCGTAGATTCCACACGCATTTCACCGCCATGATTTTCAGTAATAATGAAATAGGATACGGAAAGGCCAAGGCCAGTTCCTACGCCCACAGGCTTGGTGGTGAAAAAAGGTTCAAATACGCGTTTCATAGTCTTTTCATCCATTCCAGGGCCGTTGTCCTCTATTTCCACACAAACCATTTTCAGCGGTTTGTTAAACTTTGTCCGGATAATAAACAAGGGGTTTTCAACTTTTGCCTCCTGCATGGCCTGGGCACCGTTGCGCAGGATATTGAGCAGAACCTGCTGGATTTTTGCACGTTCACAGGGAACCTGGGGCACATTGGGGTCATATTCTTTTTTGATCTCAATCATTTTAAAGTCAAAGTGTTTTTTCAAATCAAAATCCGTAGCGGCAAGTTCAAGTGTCTTATCAAACACTTCGGAAATGACATGGGAAGATATCCGGACATCATTCTGGCGGGCAAAACTGAGCATATTGCTTACAATAACGGCCATCCGCCGGCCGGATTCCTTAATCGTCTTTATCATGGTAAAGATGTCTCTTTGGATCATAAACGCATTGATATCATCCATATAAATGCCGATCTTTCGGGCAGCACGTATATTGGCCGGCATCTTAGTATCAGACAAACGCCTGCTCATAACATCGGCGGTCTGCATCACGCCGGCCAGAGGATTATTGATTTCATGGGCCATACCGGCGGCAAGTCCACCCACGGAAAGCATCTTTTCGTTCTGGATCATCATTTCCTGGGTGCGCTTATAATCGGATATATCCCGGATTGTCCCCTGAAGCAGCGTTTGCCCTTTTATTTTTAACCGGGTGATAAGCACACTTGCAAAAAATTCTTCACCATTCAAGCGTTGATGCGTCCATTCAAATAAATTTGATCCGGATTTCAACGCCTTTTTAATGCTTTGACCGGATTTTTCAGATGATCGTGACCCATCCGGCTGATACTTAGGGGATAAATCCGCCGGAGTCAGTTCCAGAAGTTGTTTTTTCGATTCAATGCCAAACAACTCGAATGCCGCAGGATTGCAATCCAAATATCCCTTTTCAGGGTCTAACAATAAAATAGCATCTATTGAGGTTTCAAAAAGATTCCTGTATTTTTCCTCACTTTCTTTCAGCGCCACTTCGGTTTGTCTTCTCTCTGTAATATTTCGGACAAATGATAAGATACCTTCTTTTCCCTCAAATATGATATAACTAGAAATGATTTCCACAGGAATTAACCTGCCATCCTTTGTCCGGTGTTCAGATTCAAACCTATTCGATTTAACACGGGATAATTGGGCAAGACGATCCGGCCAGGCGCTCATGGTTACATGCGGATCAATCTGGGTAAGAGTCATGGAAAGCAATTCCTTTCGAGAGTAGCCCAATGCCTGGCAGGCGGCATTGTTGACATAGAACAGATCGGCTTTACTGTTCAGCCAGAATATATAGTCAGATGCTCGGTCCACTCCATACTGCATCAAGCGCATTGCCCGGTCGGTCTCTTTGTTTTCTGTAATATCCTGGATAACGGCAAGCAGATATTTTTTATTTTCGATATCCACTAGACGTGCAGACATAAGGCCGTTTAAAATCTGTCCATTCTTCCTTCTAAACACAACCTCCATATTCTCAACAAGACCTTTCTTCTTTAATTCCGAAGCCAGTCGGTTTCTATCTTTGGAATCATTCCATATATTAAGGTCAAGCAAAGATTCTCCAATGACATCTTTTTGTGAATATCCCAGCAACTTTGAAAACCTGTCGTTAACATCAAAAAATATTCCATCCTCCACACTGGTAAGCGTCATTACATTAGGGCTTGTCTTGAAGATTATTCTAAACTTTTCTTCACTCTGACGCAGCCTTTTTTCCGATTTCATGTTCTCAACAATTTCCATTTTAAGTTCGGCTGTACTTTTATCAACCTGTTCATTGAGAAAGGTATAGGATTCTTTTAATCGCTCTGACATTATGTTAAAATTATTGGCCAGATCATTGATTTCATCATTACCTTTCAATGCCATGGGTTGAATTTGACGATAATCTTTTGTCAGGGCGATGTCTGCAAAATGTTTTGATATGATGGATAAACGATCAATAATTAAATATCGGGTGATTAAAATATTCACCACAAAAAAAAGAACGATCCCCAGGCCGCTGAAAAAAGAGAGTTTTAAAAATGCAGACTGTTTTTGTTTAAAAATTTCAGCCACAGGGATGGCAACCATATCAAGCCCTACAACATCTCCAATCGTTCTATAAAAACCCGCCTTATCACCATATCGTTCAATTAAAGAAGCAGGCGCATCCTTTGGATCGCCATGGCAACGGCTACACGAGGCGACCATTCGCCTTGCACTGAATTTAGCCAGATATTTCCTATTATCAATGACAACCTGACCCTCCCAGTATTTTATTCCGGGGTCTTTGTTGAATTTCTCTATGATTCCAAGCTCTTCAGGACCTGCTTGATTAAGCGGATTGCGAGGATTATCAGAAGAAAATTTAATGATATAATCGGGGAAATTTTTTCGCACATCTTCAAAGATTGAATTGGCGATATACGAAGCCGACATCGTCTCCGGAAAAAATTCGTCCTTATTTATCAACTCATACATGGCCGGACGTATGACATTCCCAACATATTGACGAATCGATAAATCAAATTGCAAGGCCAGGGCAGCCTGCTGATTAACCACCTGCAAGATTCGTTCATTGGTTCTTGAATACGTTTGATAAAAAAGAAGAATGACAAATGCTGCCATGACAAGACTATTAATAATCAACAGTTTTAAAGTAATGCTTTTCATGCAATACCTTCAAGGCTATTTTTTTAAAAAAATTAATTCACTATACAACACTTAAAAGAGCAAAACAAACAACTTTAACCCGTCAACCATTTATAGATGGATAATCTCCATTTGTGTATCCGTAATCTGGGCAAGCCCCATATCATCAGCCATATTAAACACCTTGTCTATTTTTGAATTTATCACTCTTGAATCGTTGCCAGTGATGGAAAACCCTATTTGTGCCCACGAATGACTATCATTATACTCGATTTCCGCAATGGAGATATTGAACTTGTTTCTAATCCGATTGATCATGGATTTTACAATTCTTCGTTTTCCCTTTAATGAACTGATATCATACAGTCTTAATTTGATTTTACCTGTTCCGACCACCATGTTTATTTCCTTGGGCTGGGTTAAAAATTGGGACAAATTCTGATATCATATCCTTAATTTTACGACTTTTTCACCTGCAAAATAAAAATGGATGCTGCCAGATAAAAAAGAGCAAACATGCCAAACACCATTTTGAAATCAGACTGGGTTGCATCTAAAATCACACCGGATAACCAGGGTCCGAGTGCGCCTGCTAAAAAACCATAGGCCGTAAAAATAAGACCAAAGACTTTTCCAAAATTTTCAAGCCCGAACACTTCTGTTACCAAGGGTGCTGAAACCGTGAAGAGTCCGCCAAATGCCAACCCGATAAAACAAGCCAGAAAACTGACCCAGAAAAGGCTTGTTGAAAAAGCCATAAAGCTATAGGCCGTCCCTGCCATCAGGAAAACAACCATCAATATTTTTTGTTTTGAAACGGTGTCGGACAATCGACCACATACCAGGCGACCAATGCCATTGAGTACATTGAAACAGGTCAGGATATAAACATATTGCGTTATCCCATACCCCAAGTGTTTACCAAAGGAGGCCGAAAGCACAATCAAAGACACGCCGGCGGCACCGGAAAAGGCCCAGACCAGCCATAAAAACCAAAAAGCTGGCATGCTCAAGGTCCGGGAAAGGGTCAAGGTGGATAAATACGTTTGATCCCGACCTTTTACACTGTCCGGATTTTTAATCAATAAGGTTAGGGACGTGGCAAAAACAATACAGAGCAGTGCTGCCATATTGGATGTAAACCAATATCCGCGAGACACCAGAAAGTAGGTATAAATCGGTGACATAATGGCGGCTGAACCACCAAAAGTTAAATTAAGGATACCTGTGATCAGGCCTTTTTTTTCAGGATATAGCTTTTGAAAAAAAGTAAGACACGGGATATACACAAACCCGGTAAAAAAGCCTTCAAGAAATCCCCATAGATAGATATGGTTTATTGAGTTGGCCTGACCAACAAGAATCATGGCAAGTCCACAGATAAGGGTGCCGATAAAAATCATTTTATTAAAGGCGATTTTTTCCTGTAGTTTTCCAGCCAGATACATAGAAAAACCGGTTCCAGCCAGAATAAAAAACATCAGCCGGCCGATCTGGGCCTTGTTTACCGCAAATATTTCCTGCCAGTACCCAGCCATGACACCCGGGAATCCAAAGACAAATGATCCCGGGAAAAACAGGGCCAGACAACCTAAGGCTAAGATTATTCTTTTATCTTTAATGACAGGCATATTTTTTTAAGATCCTCCAAATTATTCAGTTCAGGATTATCCAGAATCTGCTCAAACAACATCTGTTTTACCTCACCCACCTTTGGGCCGGCATCAATATTCAACAAACGGATAATATCATTACCGGTTATTTTAAGATAATTGGGTCTTAAGGGCGTTTTCTCATTGATCATCTGCTGTAACTTTGTTACACGGATTCGAATATCGCCGAATGTATAGGCAGGTTTGGCAAGGTTTCCTTTTTTATCGGCAATTCTCATCCGCATAAAATTTTGGTAGCTTAAGTCGTATTTTTCCAGCATGGCCAAAAGACGCCGGGTGGCTTTGGCCGTTGTTTGATCTGTCAGCGGTCTCATATGAGCCTTGGTAAGCGATTCAATAAATTCGATCTCCATGCATGAAAACCGCAGGGCAGTTAAATCATTCACCATCTTTTTTGTATATTTTTCATGCCCTGGAAAGGTTAATTTTTGCTTCTTTATCAATGCTGCATCAAACTTTCCGACATCGTGCAGGTAGCCTGCCAGACGGAGAATGGGACGATTCGCAGACAAGGCATCCCCCACCATCATGCAGTGCTCAAATACGGTTTCTCCGTGGTGGGGTCCGCCATCCAGATCATGGCAACGGTCAAGACTTGGAAAAATCATGGAAAGAAGACGGGTTTGCCTTAATGCCTTAAAAAAAAGAGAGGGTTTATCAATGGCCATGGCTCTTATGATTTCATGACGGATCCTTTCCTTTGCTACCTTGGAAAGCAAGTCCTTTTTGGACAGAATAATATCAAGTGAGGAGAGTGAAATATGGCCTTTTATCATTCCTGCAAACCTACAGGCCCTGACCATCCGGATCGGGTCTTCGTTGATCCTGCTTTCCGGATCTTTAGTAAACCTGACAACACCCTTTTCCAGATCTTTTTTGCCGTTAAACGGGTCCAGGATCTGTTTTTTGCCGGGGTCATATGCCATGGCATTCAATGTAAAATCGCGTTTTGCAAGATCCGACTCAGGAAAATTTGAACATTCAAACCCATCTCTGCCGGATGATACGTCAATCCCATCCACCATACAAATGGGAAAGGATTTTCCCACTATTTTCACTTTGCGGTCTGAAAACACAATTTTGATTTGTTCCAGAGTTGCACTGGTCAATATATCGACATCACGGGGAACTTTATTAAGCATGATATCCCGGACAGCACCGCCGGTGATATAGGCCTGATGCCCTTCTTTCTGCAGACGTTCTAAAATCAATTGCACTATCTGTTTTTGTAAAATTTTATTCAATCGCCCCACCGTGACAAAATGTCATTAGAAATCTTCAAGTGATCCAATATTCTTGCAACAATCGTATCTACAAGGTCCTCAATGGTTTTGGGAAATTGATAAAAAGAAGGGTTGGGGGGTAAGACAACGGCTCCTGCTTTTTTCACCCGGACCATATTTTCCAGGTGAATCAGATTATACGGTGTTTCCCGGGGTAAAAGAATCAAAGGACGACCCTCTTTTAAGCAGACATCGGCAGATCGTGTGATCAGATTATCAGCATACCCTGCGGCAATTGCAGATAATGTCTTCATGGAACAGGGTGCCACCACCATACCCGAATGGATAAATGAGCCGCTGGCTGATGCCGATGCAATTTCATTTTGAAAAAAAATATCAATCTTTGTATCTTGATTGAACTTTATTTTATATGACTTTAAAAATTCAACAAATGACTGATTTTTATCATACCCCATTTCATGTTCCAAGACCTTAATTCCGGCGTCAGACAAAATGATCAAAAGCCCAATTTGCGCTTCAATGAACGCCTTGATCAACCGAATGCTGTAGATGGCACCGGATGCGCCGCTGATGGCAACGACGATTGTTTTGTTACTCATTTTAAAAGTCCTTGTGTCAGCACACCGATAAACAGCAGAACTGAAATGATGGAATTCATATGAAAAAATGCCATATTAATATTGCTTAAGTCATCGGGTTTTACCAGCTTATGCTCAACCACCAAAAAAATGCCTATCACACCTAAAAACAATAAAAATATCGGGTGCATGGCAAATGTCATATACATCGCCCAGAAAAGAAGCATCGTTGCAACATGGAGTATGGATGAAACAAACATGGCCTTTTGCGGGCCGATTTTTGATGGTAGAGAAAAAAGCCCTTCTTGTTTATCAAAATCAATATCCTGGCAGGCATACAAAATATCAAACCCTGCGATATAGGTCATCAATGCCAGACTCAAAAAAACAATCGGCCAGGAAACAGTTCCAACAATCGCCACCCATGCGCCTATCGGTGCCAAACCAATGGCAAACCCAAGATAGAGATGACAGTATTTGGTAAACCGTTTGGTATAGGAATAAAAAAGCAGAAAGAACAAGACCGGCAAGGACAGATAAAAGCAGAGACTGGACAGCATGAACGCTGAAAAAACAAATAATGCAGAAGACAATATCACAAAAAAGACAGCTTGTTTTTTTGACAATTGCCCGGATGGAATTTCTCTGATGGCGGTTCTTTGGTTTTTCGAATCGATATCTGCATCCACGATTCTGTTAAATCCCATGGCGGCAGACCGGGCCGTCACCATGGCCAATAGAATCCAAATAAGACTTATAATGGACACTTGAGATGTCTGCCATGCCATCGCAACTGCGGATAAAGCAAAGGGCAAGGCAAAAATCGTATGTGAGAATTTTATCATTCGTCCATATACCTGTATCTTATTTTTCAATGACAACTCCATGATATTTTTTTAATTAAAACACGCCAAAGCAGCGTGTACCACACTTGGGGCATTTATCGCACTCCTGCATCAGTATCTTGGTTTGATACCCAAACCGTTTGACTAAGAGTTCACCGCATGAATGGCAATGGGTATTTTCATAGTCTGTGCCCGGCACATTTCCAATATAGACATGCCAAAGCCCTGCTGCCTTCCCGATATTATAAGCGTTTTCCAGAGACGAAACAGGTGTCGGGTGACGATCTGTCATTTTATGACAGGGATGAAATCTTGAAATATGCCAGGGAGTTTCTTTTCCCAATGTATTGGCGATATAGTCTGCCATGGCCGCAAGCTCATTTTCCCCGTCATTGAGCCCGGGAATCAATAAGGTTGTCAATTCCACTAAAACACCTGCTTTTTTCATTTTCTCAATGGATTTCTTAACCGGGGCAAGTCTTGCCTTACAATATTTTTTATAAAATTGATCATCAAATGACTTTAAATCCACATTGGCAGCGCTAATATACGGCAGCAGCATATCAAGCGCTTCAACACTCATATAACCATTGGTCACAAAGACATTGAACAACCCCTTTTCCTTTGCCAGTTGGGCAGTTTCAAAAGCGAGTTCAAAAAAAACAGTGGGCTCTGTATAGGTATAAGAGATACTTTTACACCCGGAAATTCTGGCCTCTTCCACAATGGTTTCAGGAGCCATTGGCCGACCTGATTCAAATTGTTCCGGTCCAAACTGGTCCGGCCCGATTTGGGCAATGTCGGCGTTTTGACAAAATGTACATTTAAAATTACACCCTACAGAGGCGATGGAATACGATGTTGATCCCGGTTTCAAGTGAAAAATTGGTTTTTTTTCAATTGGGTCGATACTTTTAGCAATCACATTTGGATAGGTAAGACTTTGAAGACAGCCTTCACTATTCTCCCGAACCCTGCATATTCCTTTTTTCCCCTTCTTGATAATACAATAATGACTGCACATCATGCACCTAACACTTGATTTGCCATTTGCTTCATCTTTTTGATAAATCAGTGTTTCCATGCTATAAGCCTATTCTCGTCCAACCGGTTGCCGGCTTATACGCCTTTGTATTTTTTATTTTCAACACCATGGGTCGGGTTCTAAACTTGGGGACCGGTTTGATTCTCATACCAACCAGGGTGCCAAAATAAGATTTCCGGATAATTCCTATATTCTCAACCCAACCGGCTATGGGTCCGCGTGCAAAAGGAAACTGCAAGGTTGTCTGCCAATGAATCGGTACCTTTCCGAGCACGGCGTGCAATATCTGTTTGAGTTCCAGTATGCTGAAAAAATGAGCATGATTATAGACGCTGGGGATGAAAAAACCTTTGAAGCGGCGTGTCATGTTTAGGGGTGCATACCGATTCAACACGCACAGGATTACACTGTCTTTTGCCACCCGGCATGCCTCCTCAATCGCTTTGGCCGGACGCTGGGTGAACTCCAGGCTGGTAAAAAACAAAGCAGTATCAAACTGGTTATCATCAAAGGGAAGATCTTCTGCCACACCCCGGTGTAAATCCACTACATGGCCCAATCTCTTGGAGGCAATATCCAGCATATAGGGAGACGGATCCAGTCCGGTAAGGTTTAAGCCTTGATCCAGCATTGACTCAAGGCTTATTCCTGTGCCGCATCCAATATCTATTATACGCTGACCTTTTTGTGGGGATAAAAGCCCCATCATTAATTTGATTCCCAGGTTCAGGCGATACTTATCTTTTGCCTGGTCAAACCTGGCATCGTATGATCCTGCATCTTTAAAATCAAATACATATCCCATAATCAGTCAACCAATTTCAATCGTGTTAATAACATGTTTGTTTTTATCTAATCGGTCTATCCCAACCATTTTAATTTAATCTATGAGAGGCCGTACCTTCTCCATCATCTGATCCACCGCCACAACTGCCGGAGAGTCATTATCCAGTTCAAGCAGTGACCGTTGTTCCATATCAAATTCCAACAAATTATTATCATCCGGAATAGTGCATACAATGGGAACCCCGATTCTCTCTACCTCATCAAGGAAAGCTTTGCTCAATGTTTCCGGTGCCCGGTTGACAATAAGCCCTTTTTGTTTGACCGTTAATTTTAAATCACCAAGCATTTCATTGATTCTGCCAACAGCCCGAAGGCCTCTTAAGGCATAATCGGTCACCATCAAAAGAATATCCACCTTTCCACTGCTTCTTCGGCTTAAATGCTCCATCCCGGCTTCGTTATCCACCAGAAGATATTTATAATTGGCCTCAAGCTCCTCGGTAAACCGGTTTAAGATATTATTAACCATGCAATAACATCCCTGACCTTCCTGACGACCCATGACCAGAAGGTCAAAGGTGCTATGCTCGATCAAAACCTGATTCATCAGCATTTCAAGGTATAATATTTTATCCATGCCTGATGGGACACCCTGGGGGTCTTTCATAAAATTTTCCCGGATATCACCCACGGTTTTCTCAATCTCAAGCCCCAATGTTTCTCCCAGGTTGCTGTTGGGATCTGCATCAATTGCAAGCAATGGGCAATTCTCATGTTTTGAAAAATATCGGGTTACCAGTGCTGAAACAGTTGTTTTCCCAACCCCGCCTTTACCTGCCATCGCGATTATTTTACTCATATCAACTCCAAATCTTTGATTTTTTTGTCAAGTTCCAAACTAACATAACGCAATCTTTTAAAAAAGCAATCAGGAGACCCATTGAAATATATGGCAGGATCAAGCCATAATATATTTTATCTGCAAGAGCCCCAGGCAATTATATTCTTTTTTTAAACCATTCTTTATCACCGTAAAGATCAGTCAGACAATCCGGACAGATCCCATGGGTAAAAATAATCTGAGAATGTTTTTCAATATATGCATCCACTTGTTTCCAAAAACCCTCATCATCTCTGATGCGTTTGCATTTTGAACATATGGGAAGCAAGCCTCGAAGAATCTTGATCTCAATGTGGGTATGTATTCTGGCCAGCAGTTCTGCAGAATTAAACGGCTTTGTGACGTAATCCACACCCCCGACATCAAATCCTTTTACGATATCTTTTGGCTCGGTCTTTGCGGTCAGAAAAATGATCGGGATCTGCTGGGCACTATAATCCGCCTTCAGCCGCTTACAGACCTCATATCCATCCAGATCGGGCATCATGATATCCAACAGGATAAGATCCGGTTCATTCTTTTTGACAAAATTCAATGCCTTCCGGCCGCTTTGTGCCATGCCGACTTCATATCCATTATCGGACAACAATTTACCTAAAAACTGTAAATTCCGGGGTTTATCATCCACTGCCAATACCAATGATTTACCTTCAGTCATGATCTGCTCCATTTTATATTTGTCCGTTTGTTCCTTTAATGATGTTGGAGATACCCTTTATTATATCCGGATAACGATTTAACGTATCCGGTAACCTGACCATATCAAACTTTTCTGCCTGACTGGCCAATTGATCTGCATAGTGCTCTAAATCTGAATAGTCAATATCGTAAGACAAATTTTTGAGTGTCTGGGCAAAACGCTTGATCTCATCTATAACCATGGCATCCATTAATCCTTTCCAGGTCTGTTCTTTTAATTGGTTTAGCGTTTTTTCCAATCGTCCCAATTGTGCAATGGTTTTTTTGGACAATACCCCATGCATTTTGGGAGTGACTTGTGGAACAAGAATGTCTTCTTTGTCCGGGTTAAGATCACTATGAGATGCTTTTTCAACATGATGAAACCGAATGGTAAAACAGCTTCCCTGATCCTCTGTTGATCTTACAAGAAGCTGACCATTCATCATTTTTGTCAGGCGCCTGGATATGGCAAGCCCAAGACCTGTACCCCCATATTTATTATGGTTTTGTCTCTTTTGCTGATAAAAAACATCAAAAATATGGTCTATTTCATCCGCAGCAATACCAAATCCTGTATCTTCTACGGTTACAACCAAATCCTTTGTTTCATTATTTTTCTTATTTGTCACATAGGTGACATCTATTTTAATATATCCTTTATCTGTAAATTTGACGGCATTTCCGATAATATTCATCAGAATCTGCCTGAACCTGACTTCATCCAGAACAATATAATCGGGTACAGTATCTGAAAACCCAAGCGTCCAATCCAATTTTTTTTGTTTAATGGGTTTGACAAACATCAAATCAATCTGGGCGAACAATTGTCTGATATCAAATGCATTGTACTCTACCTTAAATCTTTCCACTTCTATCTTCGACAAATCTAAAACATCGTTAAACAGTGTTAAAAGTGTTTTCCCACTTGATCGAATGGTACTTAAATACTCTTTCTGGGTCTCGTCTTGAATATCTTTTTCAAGGGCTTGGGAAAAGCCCAAAATCAGATTCAAGGGCGTACGAATCTCATGACTCATATTTGCCAGAAACTGGCTTTTTGCCTGGTTCGCTGATTCTGCACTTTCCTTGGCTGCCTGCAATTCCCGGGTTCGCCGGATCACCAGGTCTTCTAAGTCCTCTTTAGATTTAACCAGCTTTTTTTCAACTGCTATTTGTTTTACAATCAAATCCGATCGCATCTTATCAATGAACCGAAGCTGGTCGGATACCTTTCTTTCATTTTTCAACTGGGATTCATAACTGCGGGTCTTAATCCAAATAAAGAACCCTACAACGCCTATTGTAAAACCTGTGTACAAGAAAATCGCCCACCAGGTTTTCCAGGGTTTTGTTTCCACATATATCGGGATGGAGATCCCATTGTTATTCCACACCCCGTCATTATTTGACCCAAACAGACGCAGGGTATAGCTGCCACCCGGAAGATTGGTATATTTTCCATATCGCCGGTTACCTGTATAATTTTTCTTTTCTTCAAACCCATCTAGAAGATAAGCATATTTATTTTTCCCGGGCTGTGAAAAATTGAGTGCCACAAACTCAAATTCAAAAAAATTATTTTCCCAGTCAAGACAGATCTCTGCTTTTTTTGACGGACAATTACCCTGAACGAGCTTGTTGGCCCCTTGTGTAAAAGAAGAGACTGCAATTTGCGGAATATATGCATTTATTTTAATTTTTTTTGGATTAAAACTTGTTACACCGCTTAATCCTGCAAACCACATCCGACCATTCCGGGTTTTATATGCGCTGGATGAATAAAGAGAAAAGTTATCGCCCTGAAGTCCATCGGATTTGGAATAGGTGGCAACAACTTTTTGAGTATCCAAGTCAAATTTAATGAGTCCCTTATCCGAACTGAGCCAAAGATGATTTTCATTGTCTTCAAGAATAGCATGAATGGACCGGGTCTGGAATCCATCATTTTGAGCAAATTGTTTAAAGGTTTCCTTATCAGGATCAAACAAATTCAGACCGCCATCACTTGTTGCCACCCAAAATTTTCCAGCACTGTCAATGAGGCAATCTGTAACCATATCACCGCTTATGGAATCAGGATCATCAGAATCAATTCGATAGGTAACAAAGGTTTGGGATTGGCGGTCAAACCGATTCAAACCACCGCCATGCGTGGGGACCCAAAGTATACCTTTTTTGTCCTGAAAAAGGCTGAGAACGGTATTACCACTTAGACTGCCCGCCACACTGCTGTCTGTTTTGAACTGACGAAATTTGCCTGTTTTTTTATTAAACTTGAATAATCCATCAAGTTCGGTGCCAAACCACAACAGATCTCGATCTATCCTGTCTTCTATCATCCCCCTGGCAGCAACACCTGCAAATGGATTTTTAAATGTCTTAATGAATCGTCCGGTATCCGGATTAAAAATGCCATGGACACCATCATTCATGGAGATCCACAATTGCTTATCGTTATCTTCTAAAATCGAGAAAACGTAATTATCAGAGATACCTTGAGGGTTGGCCGGGTCAACCTTATAGGCTGTAAATTTACCATCCTTTGTCAATCTGTTCAAACCACCCAACTGGGTGGCAAACCAAAGGTTTTTTTTGTGATCCTCTAAAACGGTTACCACTGAATTGGCACTGAGGCTATTCTTATCATTCGGATTGTGGGTATATGTTATGAACTTTTTCAAATTTGGATCATATTTATCCACAGGTCCTGTGTTTTCAACCACCCACATAATTCCGGACCGATCCTCAAAGCACCCCATGATAATATCACCGGACAGACTTTTCTCATCATCGGGATTGTGAACAAACCGTTTGAATGTTTCATCCGCGGGATTAAAAATCTCCAGGCCCACAGCCACGGCATAAGACCGTCCCAACCACAGATTACCCTTTTTATCTTCTGTTATGGAATACACATCGTTGTTTGCAATGGTTTTAGGGTTGGCCGGGTCATGCATAAACCTTCGAAAGGTTCCTGTTTTTTTATTAAATCGATTTAATCCGCCGTGACTCGTCCCCACCCAAAGCGTATCGTTTTTGTCCTTATAGATCGCATAAACTCTACCCTTGCCAATCGTCTCTATATTTTTGGGGTCATGGACATACCGGGTAAATTGATCCGTTTTCGGATTATAAGCGTCCAACCCAGTCTCTGTACCGATCCATATGATGTCATTATCTTTATCATTTTGGCCTTCATTATTTTTTTCCACATAAATTGTCCATATGGAATTGTGGCTCAAGGTATTGGGATCGTTTCCGGAGTGAAAAAAATGATTAAATTTTCCTGTGGTTTTATCAAAACTATTCATCCCGGTTTGTGTACCTATCCAAAGGATACCGCGACTGTCCTGATCAACCGTGTGCGGTGCCCAGTTAAACTGGTCACTGCTGATACTGTCAGGGTTATCAGGATCGTTACGATAGACCTTAAAAGACTGATCTTTTTTATCAAAACGATTCAGCCCGCCCCCTACGGTTCCAATCCAGAACAGGCCCTGGTCATCCTCAAAGATACCGGGGGCATAGGAGGAGGATAAAAGGTTAGGCCCAGCCTTATAGGTCTTTGTCTCATAACCGTCATATCGGACAATACCATTGGTACACCCGATCCAGATAAATCCATCGCGATCCTGCATCACACTTGCATTATAGGCACCGGTAATACATGGGAGATCAAATTTT
>JAKIUJ010000058.1 GCA_021647625.1 Desulfobacula sp. | reverse complement strand
AATCAGATTTCCATTTATTGCGAAGATCCGGTATTCCGAATGAAGGAGCATATGGCAGATACTCATCCGGTTCAATATTTTTAATAAATTGTGTAACTGTTGACAAGCTGAGAACTGAATTTTTTTCTTTAGCAATGCCGATTGTTGCATTAATTCTATCTGCTTTTTGTTTGGCTTGAGCACTCTGGCTTAAGATACCTTTTGGAAAGAACAATGCTTTTCCCATATCTGAAAGCATTTCATAAATATAGGGATTCGCGTCCTGGATAATTTGGTTGAGATCTTGTGCTATAGGATTCATAATTCACTCTTTGATAATGATTGGTTAATATAAATATCAATGAAAACTATGGGTGAATATCATTGATCCGGGGTAAACCATAGATAAATATGTAAACATAGTAAATGGGTGAATATCGTTTATCCGGGATAAACCTAAGTAAAATTGTGATATCGTTACTATTGGCAAACGCACGTAAAGTTGGATGAATTTATTCCTTCAATTTCCAATAACTTACATAATTAGACGAATTGGACTGCGCTTACCGTTGATCTAAAAAAAACTCTGCAGTTTTATTAATCCTAAAACCGCAGAGTTTAAATAAAACAAATATATTTAAAAGATTATCTTCTTTTAGAAGCTTTGATCGGATTAATTTTTTGTTTTTTCTTGGTTGATACGGTTTTAACATGAGTGGCAATGTTACAATTTCCATTTTCCCACTTTATTGAAGGGTCCGGGGCTGCGGCACAATAAACACCTGTTTCAAACTTTGAAGTTATTCTGTTGCAACCATTGCATTGATCGATAATGGGAAGGCAAGCGCCACCATTGTAACCGCAACCTTTAGCTGTCATAAATACGCAATCGTCGCCTTCTCTTACTGTTGTACAAATCATAATAAAAATCCTGTTAATTAATCTATGGTGTTTGAATTTATCATCAACAAAGAAATGTGATTTTATTTCTTTATCTGTTTATCCAAAATTAACTCCTTAAAAACTATAACCCAAATTTAATATCACAAGATTAAAAAGGTGTCAATAATTGTTAAGCCCAAATCCAGGGCCAACTTTTTTATTGTTCACATTGTTGGAAAAAAAAGAACAAGCTCTTGTTTTTCAATGCCGGGCAGAGATTTTGCCGTTGTTGCACAGTATTTGAAAAACATCGTGCTTATAGTCTGTCGTATCTATATATAGTATACTATCTCCACATTTGAAGAAAGACATACCAGGGCTTTTTTGAAAACTTTTAATTGTTCAAGCCCTTGTCTGTTTTCTGATTTTTTCTTGTTTCATAATTTTAATTTTGATAATTTTGATTTACAAAAAAAATCCTCAACCTGTTTGTAAAGGATATGACATGCCAACCAAAGGACGACTTTCAGGACAATTTTCAAAAAACAATCGCATAAACATCGTTATTGAAAATATTCTTGAAGAGCTATGCCCTTTTCTAGAAGAGCAAGCCCGCGAAATATCAGAAATGACTGCTATTGGGAAAGCCCTTAGCACGGGTAAAAATATTAGCGTACTGCTTGAAATGATTCTATCCATTGCCAGAAGATTTTCCAAAGCCGATGGCGGCACACTCTATTTAGTTGATGATATGAATAAATACTTGAAATTTCATGTTATTCAAAATGAATCATTAAACATAAAAAAAGAAGGCTCGCAAATTGATCTCCCAGGTGTCGCCCTGTTTAATAAGGATAAAACACCCAACCTTTCCAATGTTTCTTCCTATGTGTTTCATACAGGAGAAATTGTGAATATTAAAGATGTTTATCAAACAAAAAGATTTCATTTTGACGGTACAAAAGAGTTTGATAAGGCATTGAAATACAAAAGCAAATCCATGGTTGTTATTCCCATGAAAAATCATGAGGACGATACTTTCGGCATCTTGCAGTTGATCAATGCAACAGATGCCTTATCCAAAAAAACCATCCCTTTTAGTTTAGAAGTCCAGGAAAAAGCAACGGCTTTAGCCAGCCAGGCTTCTATGATTTTGACCCAGCAAACACTCATCTTTGAAATGAAAGAGCTCTTTGAAGCGTTCATAAGAGCTATTGCCGTTTCCATAGACGAAAAGTCGAAACATACAGGCGGCCATATACAACGTGTAACCCAATTGGCTATTATGATTGCCGAAAAAATCAATCAGGATCAGGTCTTTTTCAAAGACACAATGCTTTCCGAAGATCAGATTGACGAACTAAGAATTGCCGCACTGATGCACGATACCGGTAAAATAACCACCCCGGACCATATCATTGGCAAATCCACAAGACTTGAGACTATATTTGACAGGATTGAATTGATAAAAACCCGATGGGAATTATTTAAATCCAATCTTAAACTAAAAGCGGCACAAGAAAAACTGGCATTATCTGATCATACCGCACACCCAGAAAAGATTGCTGATATTGACCGGAATCTTGAAAGTGCCATTGCCCGGCTGGACAAAGAGTTCAACTTCCTGTCCTTTATTAATTCCAACAAGGCCCACCTTGAAAATGAACATCTTGAACAGCTCAAAGCCATACAGAACAAATCCTATGAAATCGAAAACCATGTGGTACCATATCTCACAGATGATGAAATCGAAAATCTTTCCATCCAAAAAGGAACACTCACACATAAAGAAAGAGATATCATCAACAGCCACGCATATGTTACAGAAAAGATTTTAAACAAACTGCCCTGGCCCAGGAAACTGTCAAAGATACCCGCCATCGCAGGTGCTCACCATGAAAAACTCGACGGTTCAGGATATCCCTTACATATTGATGGCAAAAATTTGAATATTCAGGCAAGGATTCTGGCAGTTGCTGATATTTTCGAAGCACTGTCGGCTCAGGACAGACCTTATAAAAACCCTATGAGTTTGAGCCAGACTGTCAAAGTATTGAAAAGCTTGGGGGACACCAACAAAATCGATAAAGATATTGTTTCTTTGTTTTTTAAAACCCGGACACATATCGAATATGCAAAAAGACATCTTTCACCTGCTCAAATCGATCTTGATATCATTTAAATTTTACATTTTTTTACAACCTTTTATTGACATAATACAAGATACTATTCTAACACAGACAGGGTAAATTCATTAGACCGAATGAATTACATGCGTTTGCCTTGTTAACACAGACGTATCTGAATTTTTATTGATGTAACCGCAATTTCCCTATGTCAACTTTATCCCATAGAGGAGATTTTTAATGGCAACACCGCGAAATAACCGAAAAGCAAACCGAAAAACGTTGGACGACCCTCAAATAGCTGTCATTTCCTATGAAACAAAAAACAAAAAAATATTGCGGTTTGTAAATGTGATGAATCTAAGTGTTCATGGAATCCTGATTGAGTCCGGTCATGATTTGAAGAAAGATTTCGAACTCAATCTTATGATTCTAAATGTCGAATTAAACCAGTGGGATACATTTTTTTCAAGAGTTGCGTGGGTTCAAGTAGCAGAGATAGAACTCTCCTTTCATGTTGGACTGGAATTTTTATTTCCAATTGAATCATCAGATGAACCATCGGAGGAACAAACCAAACAAATAAATAATAATTTCCACCACAAGGTTGCACCACAGGATCTGAACTTTATCTTAAATACCCCGTTGGTGAATACCCTGCGAAATGAAGATATCTGTTCCTTTTTAAATTGTATGGATAGAATCATCCTTGATCCTGGTGTCCGGTTTCTTATCCAAAAGGAAACATGGGACAATTTGTATATTATTCAAAAAGGAGTCTGTTCTATTCAAATTGAACACAAAGACAACAAGCGACATACCGTTGTGCAATGCCGAGAGGGTGATGTTATCGGAGAGGCTGCCCTGCTTACAGGAAGACCGTCTAACGCCAGTATAATTTCAGAATCCGATATGATTCTCTGGCAGTTATCTAAAGACCGATATGACAGGGCCTGTATATCTCATCCCAATATAAAAAATATTTTAACCGAACTATTCACAACGCACATTGAAAACTCGATAACAACAGACCTTAGAAACGTTGGCCGATACCTCATGACACATCCCATAGGTGGAGGTGATACAGGTTTTATTTATAAAGGAAAACACAAAAGGCTCGGCATGCCGGTTGCAATAAAAATGATAACACACAACCTGGCCATGGATGCGGAATTTTTAGACAATTTCAGGAGGAAAGGTAAACGCATTACCAAGCTTAACCACCCCAACATTGTTCAAATTTATGATATTAACGAACTCTATCGAACTATTTTCATTGTCATGGAATACTTAGATGGTGAATCGTTAAAGACCCTTCTTGAAAGAAAAGTCCGCCTGCCTTTTTCCAGAGTCTTATCCTTTTTGTTACAAATTAGTGCAGGCCTTGCACATGCCCATGATCATAAAATAGTTCACCGGGATATAAGCCCTGCCAACATTTTCATCGTAAATGATGATCACATAAAACTGTTGGATTTTGGCATGGCCTGCTCTCAAAAAGAAAAAGCCATCTATAAAACTGACAGGGTTCACTACATGTCTCCTGAACAAATTAAAAACAACCCTGTTGATCATAGATCAGATATTTACAGCTTTGGTATTCTGGCCTATGAGTTATTTACCGGAAAAATGCCCTTTGCTGACGATAACAAAAAAGCCATGATGAATATGTATGCAAACACACAAGTCCCGGATCCAAAGCTTCTGGTACCGGATCTACCCGACAGGGTCAATGCACTTATAATCAAAGCCTGTGCAAAGTCACCGGATAAAAGATACACGTCAATGAATGAAATCATTGAAGAATTAAACCATATTTCTCAATCTTGTAAAGAACGCCCTCCCACTCACAGTCAAGTTGAAAACGAGATAACCGTATTGCTGATCTCTCACACCATAAACCAAACCCATTCATTAAACCGATTATTGGACAATTTCAGTCAACAGGCACAAAAAGAAGGATTCACGGTTAAAGTCACTGGAAAAGCACAAATTCCCTGATTACCCTGGGCCCACTCAAAATCTTATTGACCCAAAAAGCGATTAATGATATACAGAATAGTTTTTTTGATGATGTTTATAAATGCCTGAATGTCAGGCGTTAATTTTAGTATTAATCCTTGCTCTGGCCAATGTGTCAGGGCTTTATATCCGTAAGGAGAAAAAATGAGGAAATATGAAACTGTCTTTATTTCGGACCCTGATTTAAAAGATCAAGCACGCACCGAGCTGTTTGATAAAGTCAGAAATATCATTGCTGGCCAAAAAGGTATTCTTTTAGATTTTGCCGAATGGGGCAACAAAAAACTTGCCTATGAAATCAAGAAGAAATTCCGCGGTCACTATGTCTGTGCCACGTATGGTGGTACGGGTGATCTTGTAAAGGAACTTGAAAGAAACTTCCGCCTTACAGATGATGTTCTAAAATTCATGACTATCGTTCTTTCTGAAGATATGGCTGCTGAAGTGTTTGAAAAAGAAGTTCAGGATGAAAAAGACGCCCAGGCGGCAAAAGATGCTGAAACTGCTGCAAAAGAAGCCGCGGCAAAAGTCGCTAAAGAAGAAGCAGCCAAAGAAAAGGAAGCTGCTGAAATTAGTGAAACCGCAGCTGCTCCGGTAGAAACTGAAGAAAAAACAAAAAGTACTGAAAGCTAAGATCTAAAGGAAAATAATTATGTATCAAAGAAATCAACGGGGCGGAGGTAAATCCAGATTCTATCAACGTCGTAAAATATGCAGATTCTGTGTGGACAAGGACCTTGATATAGATTACAAAACACCAAAAGCGCTTCGTCAATTCATCACGGAACGTGGAAAAATTATTCCCAGAAGAATCACGGGCACCTGTGCTAAACATCAGCGCAAATTGACTGTTGCAATAAAGCAGGCCCGCCAAATAGCTCTGCTGCCATTTGTTGGCAAACCCATGTATTAATTAAAGATTGCCGGGAATGATTTAAGGTGACACCTAAACGAATACAACCCTCAGATATAAAGGATATTTTAACAGGTATTCTTTTTAGCATGCTGATCATTGCCATTATGCATATCATGCCGTTATTCGGTATCTTTGCATGGGTTATCTTACCCTTACCAGTACTGTTTTACCGGTTAAAAACAGGAAGAAACGGCAGCGGTATTATTGTTTTGATCAGCCTTGCGGCGTTGATTGTACTTACACAAAATATTGTATTTAATGTGCTCTACTTTGGAGCTTTGCTGGCAACGGGATTTTTACTTGGTGAATTCATCGAGAAATACCTGCCTGTTGAACGAATTGTGCTGTTTACCGGATTAACCATAGCTGGAACTTTTTTAATCCTTTTGGTTATATATTCGTTTTCACAGGGACAGGGAGTACACCATATAATTTTGGCATATATTGCACAGTATCAAGCCCTGCTGGAGCAGCTTTTCAGTGAATCTTCACAACTTTATCCCCAAATGGATATGAATCCTGCAGACTTTAAAAAAGTGGGTTCTTTGTTCGCCATTGTTTTTCCGGGGATATTAATTAATTCATACCTGACCATGGTATGGATTAATATACTTTTAATAAAGCGACTGCTTAAGAAAAAAGGAATCGTTGTGCAAAGTATAGAGAATCTTAATCGCTGGAAAGCACCTTTCCAACTAATATTTGGTGTTATTGTCATGTCAATACTCACCTTTTTATTATCAGGTGCATTAAAGTATATTGCAATAAATTGTTTGATCATTCTCCTGTTTATCTATTTTTTCCAGGGGATTGCAGTGGTATCGTTTTTTTTTCAAAAAAAAAGTGCACCGTTTGCGATCAGATTGTTTGTTTATATCCTGATCGCAATCCAGCCTTTTTTTTTAACCCTTGTCATCGGCTTTGGCCTGTTTGACAACTGGGCAAATTTCAGAAAACTTGATACGGCATAGAAAATAAATTAAAAGTCAGCCACCAACGATAAACGGCTGAACCTTTTTGGAGGTAATAAATGAAAGTAATCTTAAAAGAAACCATTGACACACTTGGTATCGTAGGATCAGAGTGCGAGGTAGCCGCAGGTTATGGTCGCAACTATCTTCTGCCCCAGAGAAAAGCTGTTCTTGCTACACCACAGAACAGAAAAGTCATGGAGCAGACTAAAGCAAAG
Source organism: Desulfobacula sp. (assembly GCA_021647625.1). Classification (GTDB taxonomy): domain Bacteria; phylum Desulfobacterota; class Desulfobacteria; order Desulfobacterales; family Desulfobacteraceae; genus Desulfobacula. The sequence goes on along the minus strand of JAKIUJ010000058.1, from coordinate 13,921 downwards.
CTTGAACTTCTGATTGCCAAAGAAAGAAAACTGGCTGAAGAGATGGCTGAAAAAATCAAAACGATTGTATGCACAATTAAAGCCAAGGTTCATGAAGATACGTATCTGTACGGATCTGTTACAACCCATGATATAAAAGAATCTTTGAACAGTCAGGAAGTTGAATTGGAACGTCGTTCCATTCTTCTTGCCGAACCAATCAAAGAAATTGGGGAATACAAAGTACCTATCAGACTTTATAAAAATGTTGAGCCTGAAATTACAGTCAATGTAGTTCCGGAAGAAGACAAATAAAAATAAAAAAGCGCCTGTCCGGAAAGATATAGCAATCTCTTTCCGGACAGACCTTTTGAAAGTGACACGTGTCCAAAAATAAAAATATATCCAATGATCCGCTGTTAAACAAAACGCCACCCCAGGATATTGATGCTGAAGAATCTATTCTAAGCGCCATTTTCATAGACAATGACAGCCTGCACGATATTATTGACATTCTGACTCCGGAAGATTTCTACAAAGGTGCGCATAAAAAAATCTTCCGGGCAATCGTGGAACTTACCAATAAACAAGAACCTGCCGACCTGGTTACCGTTGCCAATCGTTTGAATGAGAAAGAAGAATTGGACAGTATCGGTGGCCCAGCCTATCTGGCATCGATTTCCGATAGTGCACCTGTGGCCGTCAATGCGGTCCATTATGCAAAAATCATCCGGGGCAAATCCTCATTACGCCAATTAATTACCGCCTCAGCAGGCATCATTGAAAGATGCATGCAGGACCAGGGTGATTTCGAAGATATTATGGACGAGGCGGAAAGCGCTATTTTCAATATTTCAGAAAAAAAAATCCAGCGATCCTTTCAACCCATTGGGGAATTAATCAATTTAAACATTGATAAATTAGAAGAGCAACAGGGAAAAGACGGCGGATTGTCAGGCCTTTCAACGGGATATATGAATTTAAATAAAATCACCTCCGGTCTGCAAAAAGCCGATCTTATTATTCTGGCTGCCAGACCCAGTATGGGTAAAACAGCCTTTGCCCTGAATATTGCCAGAAATGTCGCTGTTGAAGAACGAAAACCGGTTGCTGTATTTTCCCTTGAAATGTCCAACGAACAACTTTCCATGAGACTGCTGACCTCTGAGGCAAGGATAGATTCAAACCGTCTTAGAACAGGGTTTATCAGCCAGGAAGACTGGCAGAATGCCACAGATGCTGCCGGAATTTTAAATGACTTGCCCATTTTCATAGATGACACACCCAATATTACTGCCATGGAAGTCCGGGCAAAAGCAAGAAAACTGTATCAAAAGCACAACGAGATCGGTGTCATCATCATTGACTATCTCCAGCTGATGAAGGCGCCCTTTAGAAATGATCGCCGGGACCTTGAGATTGCCGAGATATCAAGGTCATTAAAAGCATTGGCAAAAGAGTTGCAGGTTCCTGTTATAGCCCTTTCCCAGCTTAACCGTATGTTGGAGCAGCGTGCGGATAAACGCCCCATGATGTCTGATCTTCGTGAGTCAGGTGCTTTGGAACAGGATGCAGATATTATTGCCTTCATTTACAGAGACGAGGTTTATAATAAAGAACCGGACAACCCCAAAAAAGGCACTGCTGAAATCATTGTTGCCAAAAACAGAAATGGTGCCACCGGCACGGCATTTATGCATTTTATGGGGCAGTATACCCGCTTTGAAGAGTTGGCACCGGAGACATATCAGGAATTTGAATGAAGAAAAAACTGCACGGCAACATCTCAGGCCTTCGAAATACCCAGATCAAACTGATTGAAACCCTTTATAACCTTACCACCCCTTCTGAATATATATGTGATCAGGAATTGGTACGCCTTCTTGTGGAGATGTCCCATACCATCCGGCGACAGATCGGTCTTTTAATCGATCGAAACGGTAAAGTCATCTACGTTATTGTGGGTGAATCGCATCGAGTCATGATCCCGGTAACAACGGGATATATGGCTATCCCAGGTAAACTCAAGGGCTTGCGGTTAATTCATACACATTTAAAAAATGAACCCCTGACCCGGGATGATTTAACAGATCTGGCACTTTTGCGCCTGGATTACATTTGCGCCATTTGTATTACACAAGAAGGTAAACCCGGAACCGTTTATTCCGGACATATCTTACCTGATGAAGATGCTGAACCCTATCAGGTTCTTGACCCTACAACCATTACCCGCCTGGATATTGACTGCCTGGATCATATTCTGGCATTGGAATCTGAGCTTACACGCAATAATTCTCTGCATAAAGCCGACTCAGGAAAGGAAAATGCCTATTTAATCAATGCCACAACCGCTGACCCTAAAAAAGACTGGTCATCCATGGATGAACTTAAAGAGCTGTGTAAAACAAGTCGTATCAATGTTATCGGGACTGCGATTCAGAGAAGAAAAACAATTGATCCAAAATTTGTTGTTGGCAAAGGGAAACTTTCAAGCCTGATCATCAAAGCGATTCAAAAATATGCCACCCTGCTTGTCTTTGACCGGGAATTATCGCCTTCACAGATCCGCTGTATTACCGATTTTGTTGAAATTAAAGTCATTGACCGAACCCAGTTGATACTTGATATTTTTGCCAAGCAGGCAAAATCAAGAGAAGGAAAATTTCAGGTTGAACTAGCCCAGATGGAATATCTTCTGCCGAGACTGATCACTAAAAATACTGCTATGTCAAGATTGACCGGCGGCATTGGTGGCAGGGGGCCTGGTGAAACCAAACTTGAAATCAATAGACGACGTGTCAGAGAAAACATTAATCGGTTGAAAAAAGAGATTAAAAAGATCCGAAAACAAAGGCAACAGCAAAAAGCAAGGCGGAAAAGAAAGAATCTACCAATAATTTCCATCGTCGGCTATACCAATGCAGGCAAATCCACCCTGTTAAACACATTGACCCAGAGCAAAATAATTGCTGCCAACCGCTTGTTTGCAACCCTTGATCCGTCAAGCCGACGTCTTCGATTTCCAAGGGATACAGAGGTGATCATCACCGATACGGTTGGATTTATACAAAACCTTCCAAAAGAACTGATGGAAGCTTTTCATGCTACCTTGGATGAACTTTCCGATGCAGATGTTATTTTGCATGTTGTTGATATCAGCAATCCCCGGTATCAACAACAAAAAGAATCTGTTGAAAATATTTTAAAAAAATTAAAAATAGACAACATCCCTACCCTTTATGTCTTTAACAAATCGGATCGAATCAATCCTGAAACTTTTGATAACCAATGGCTGCTCAACCAGGGATTTCTTGTATCTGCTTTAAAAAAACAGTCCCTTACCCCTCTGGTAGAAAAGCTTGAATCAATCGTAAAAAAATAATTTAAATTAGGTGTTGACCTACTGGAATTTTTCCACTAAATATGAAAAAAATAACCTAATTAACGGAATGAATATGGAAATAAAACAGTTAAACGAGATTCTCATCAGCGGACCTATAAAAAAAGACTCCATCGACATACCGGATTGTTTTGGGGAGTTTAATAAAAAAAGCAAACTGTGTTCAACCTATTGTTCTATTTCGATTCGATGCTGTGTACTGCAAAACAAACATCCTAAAATTGATATTTTAGAAAGACTGCTTAACCACAATCAATATGCCATAAAACTACACTAAACCCCCGATCCTTTAAATTTAGTCATTCAAACAAATTCAATTAAAGACCATATAAAAACAGCAAAATGTTAACAACGAATATGTTTATTGTTCTGCAATAAAAATTTTTGCCTGTAGGGGTTTTCGATCAGGCACTGAATTAGATGCCGCCGCAAAAAGTCCGATCATCTGCGTTGCAGCTTTTTGACAGACACTCAACACATAAATTAGATTAGCAGGATAAAAATCAGGAAAAAATTTTTCCCGGATTGAGTATGTTTTGAGGATCAAAAACCTTTTTTATCCCCTTCATCAATTCAAGCTGTACAGTCCCAATTTCAAGTGGCAGATATTTGAGTTTTGTCATACCTACACCGTGTTCCCCGGTGATGGTACCCCCCAGCCTCAGTGTAACATCAAAAAGTTCATCAACCGCATTTTGTGCCCTTTGAGCCTGACTTTTATCCGATTTATCATACAGGATATTACAATGGATATTGCCATCACCGGCATGACCGAAAGCCACCACCTTTAAGCTATATTTCTCCTGTAGTTTTTGGGTAAAAGCAACCAGATCAGGAATTTTATTGATGGGCACCACAATATCTTCATTTATTTTGTTGGTTGCAATCTTATACATCACAGGAGATAAGGCTTTTCTGGCATCCCACAGTTTTTTAGCGGCCTTAGGATCAGAGGCACTAAGAACCTTAGTCGCACCATAGGAAAGGCACAAGTGCTCTATTCTTTGCGCATCCCGCTTAACACTTGCATCATCGCCATCTACTTCAAGAATCAATAGCGCCTGGGTCTCTTTAGTCAATTCAAAGGAAAGATGATCCTTTACCAGATCCAAAGCCGCCCTATCCAAATATTCCACACACCTTGGGATTATGGTTTCCTTCATGATACCGGATACCGTCTTAGCCGCTTTTATCATATTATCAAAAACCACTGCCAATGTTTTTACAGCAAAGGGTTTTGGCAAAAGTTTTAAAGTAATTTGGGTAACAATGGCAAGCGTGCCTTCGGATCCGACAATAAGACGGGTTAAGTCATATCCTGCCACACCTTTTACTGTTGAGACACCGGTTTGGATGATTTCTCCGGAAGGCAGAACCGCCCTTAACCCTAAAACATAGTCTCGGGTTACGCCATATTTCACGGCTCTGGGCCCCCCCGCGCATTCACCAACATTTCCACCAATGGTGCAAATGGAAGAACTGGCCGGATCAGGCGGATAGAACAAGCCTTTTTCCTCAACGCTTGTATGAATATCTGCAACAATGACTCCGGGCTGTACCTTGAGAACAAAATTATCCTCATCTATTTCAAGAATACGATTCATACGACTTGTGACTATCACTAGGCCGCCTTTTACAGGCACCGATCCGCCTGTCATGCCGGAGCCGGCTCCCCTTGGAATAGTGATGATATTTTCTTTTGATGCAAGTTTTAAAATCCGGACAATTTCATCTTCGCAACCCGGAAAAACCACAGCATCCGGCAGAAAGGATTTGCCTGTCGAATCATATGAATAGCACAACAATTCTTCTTTTTCGCGCGTGACATTCGATTTTCCGGATATTTTTTGCAGTTGCTTATAAACAAAACCGGAAAATACCATTTATAATTTTCCTGATTCTAATTTTTTGGAAAGATAGTTGACCTGTTCAAATAAAACACTTTTTTGTTTTATCTCTTTTTCAATTGAATTAATCGCATAGATTGCAGTAGCATGATATTTATTAAAACTGCTGCCGATTTTTTTGATAGACTGGTCCGTATATTTTTTGGACAAATAAATGGCCATTTGCCTGGGTTTCACAATTCTCTTTTTCCTGGATGCGGAAATAATATCTGCCTGTGAAATAGAAAATTCATTACAAACCAGTTTCTTTATGGATTCAATAGTGATCTGTTTTCTTGTTTTTGAAATATTTGCAATAACACTTTTAGCCAGCTCAACGTCAATATTGGTTCCCATCAACTGGCCCCGGACAGCAACACCGATCAGTCCACTTTCTAATTGCCTGACATCATCACATAATTCCTGGGCAATATACTCTGTCACAGATATGGGGATATCACATCCATAAATTTTAGACTTTTTCTTTAGTATTCTCACCCGGGTGCCAAAATCAGGTGTACCGATTTCCGTAACAAGGCCCAGAGTAAGACGTGATTTTAACTGGCTGTTCATTTTGGGAATATCTTCGGGTAACTCACATCCGGAAAAAATTATTTTTTTATCCGCCTCAAGCAGATAATCCAATGTAATGGCAAGCTCTTTTTGAGTTGCGTCTTTACCGGAAAGGAAATGAACATCCTCTAATATCAATACATCACATCTTGTTCTATACTTAGTCTTAAACCGATCTATTGAATTATTTCTTAAAGAATAGATCATCTCATTGGTAAAATCTTCTGCCGTCACATAATAAACACGTTTGGATAGACAATTGGCCATTATATGCCGTCCGACAGCCTGGGACAAATGACTTTTTCCCAACCCGGTCTTTGCTAATATATAAAGAATACTTGACCCTCGTATTTTTCCCTGGGCAAGGGACAGGGACGCTGAATAAGCAAAATCCGAATTATTACCCACAACAAAATCATCAAATGTAAACCCTTTTTTAAACATTCGACCACTTGTAAACTTCACATTGAGCCCGGGTAATTTCATCTGTTTTGACTGTTTTCTTGCTAATGGCATAGCTGGATAAGCGCTCGCCTGCTTCTTTGATTTTTCGGACATTTTTTGAGTCAATGTTTTTGAATTTGAAACTGTAAATTCGATTTTAAGATCTTTATGTCCGAGCCGTGAGAATTCTTCTTTTAAGATCGGTAAATAATTATCTTTAAGCCGCTTAATAAAATAAGCATTCGGACTGGAAAGCTTGATATATTGATCGTTGTGTTCAAGAAGATTGACAGGATCTATCCACATTCTATAACAATGATCGGGTAATACTTTTTTGACTTGGCATTTCACTTCTTTCCAGAATGATTCCATATTTTCCAAAAAATAGTCCTCTTATTTTCAAATTTCGATTTGAAATACTGGTTTATAAAGCAAATTTAACAATGGTGCTACTTGTACACCAATTATAAATGAATAACACTGATGTTTTGCAAAAAGTACATTTTTTTTAAGCGAATATGATTATCAGGTCAAATCGAATAAGAAAAGGAAACCTAATAATTGATCTTCCCCTGGCATCCTTTTTCAATTGTCTGATTTTATTGAACTATTTCTGTGAAACAAAGTTTTTTCTAAAAATTACAGTCACTTCTACAACTATTTATTTTTTCACGATATTTTGACAATTCAATTGTTTTTGAAAATTTCAATAAAATATTTTTGCTCCTGTTTACTCTTATTTACTTAAAATTACTTCATTTTAAATAAAATTTGCATCTTTTTTTTAAACCCGATCTTAACAGGGGTTTCACAATTTTCTAACATAAATTATATTTACACATGAATTTTCCAATAGTATATTGCAATTTTATTTTCACCATAAACCAAAAATGTAGCGAACACTCAAATGAAACAAATACAGCAACCACCTATTATTGGTATCACCATGGGAGATCCTGTAGGCATAGGACCCGAAATCCTTGTAAAGGCACTCAACACCCCGGGTATTTATATGCTCTGTCATCCTGTGATCATCGGTGATGCCCGGGTCATTCAACAAGCCTTAAGCCTATTGAAGTTTGATCTTGCAATCAATGTTATTAATCATATCGAGGAAGGAAAATTCAAATACGGCACCCTGGATATTTTAAATGTCTCCAACCTCGATATCCGGTGTTCAACATTGTCGGTACCAACTGTCCAAACGGGTGTTGCCATGCAGGATTACATTATTAAGGGTATAGATCTATCCCTGCAAAACAAAATTGATGCGCTTGCGACATGCCCTATTACAAAAACAGCCATGAGACTTGCACAGTCAAAATTTCATGGCCACACCGAATTATTGGCACATAATACCGGTACTCATGAGTATGCAATGATGTTGTCCGGTGATAAACTTAAGGTTGTTTTGGTAACGATTCACATCCCCTTAGCTAAAGTGCCGAAAGCTTTGTCCATTGATAAGATTGTAAAGAAAATCAGACTCACTCACTCTTCCTTAAAAGAACGATTTGGCATTTCCGACCCTAAAATAGCTGTCGCAGGACTTAATCCCCATTCAGGTGAAGCATCCATGTTTGGAAATGAGGAAGAAAATATTATCATTCCTGCAGTGGCACTTGCAAAAAAAGAAAAGATCAATGTACAGGGTCCCCTGCCTCCGGATACTGTTTTTTACCAGGCGGTAAACAAAAAATATGACGCTGTTGTCTGCATGTACCATGATCAGGGGTTGATACCTTTTAAGCTTGTTCACTTTAAAGATGGTGTCAACACAACGCTGGGATTGCCCATCATCAGAACATCTGTGGATCATGGTACGGCGTATGATATTGCCTGGAAAGGTATTGCGGATCATACAAGCCTCGAAGAATCAATAAAAATGGCTGCTTTACAAGCTATAAACCAAAAAAGAAATATAAATGGATCTTGATAATATCATCATCGAAGGTGCCCGGGAGCACAATCTTAAAAATATTAATGTGCAAATTCCCAGAAACAGCTTGACGGTTATTACAGGGCTGTCGGGTTCAGGCAAATCCACATTGGCGTTTGATACCCTTTATGCAGAAGGTCAGCGCCGGTATGTTGAGTCCCTTTCAACCTATGCAAGACAATTTTTAGGACAAATGGACAAGCCCGATGTTGATGCAATCATAGGGCTTAGTCCTGCCATCTCCATTGAACAAAAAACAGCCGGTCATAATCCAAGATCGACTGTTGGAACCGTAACGGAAATCTATGATTATTTAAGACTGCTCTATGCCCGAATCGGCAAAGTGCATTGTCATGAATGCGGACTTCCCATCTCATCAATGTCCATTGATCAAATTACGGATCGGGTGACGGCACTTGAAGAAAACTCAAAAATTATGATACTTGCACCCTTGGTTTCAGGCCAGAAAGGTGCCCATGAAAAATTACTTTTAAAAATTAAAAAGGATGGTTTTGCCAGGGTAAGAATAAACAATGAGGTTCAACGAATAGATGACCTGTCCCCCCTGGCCAAGACAAAAAAACACATCATTGAGATTGTTGTTGACCGGTTGATTATAAAGAAAGGAATTGAAAAACGATTATCAGATTCTTTGGAACTTGCTTTGTCACTTTCAGATGGTCTTGTCATCATCATGGATCTGACCGGAAATAAAGATATTCTTTTTAGTGAAAAAGCCTCTTGTGTATCATGCGGCATCAGTTACCCGGAATTTACACCGGCCTGTTTTTCGTTTAATTCTCCCCATGGTGCTTGTCCAAAATGTGATGGATTAGGATCGGTAACCGAGTTTGATCCTGATCTGATTGTACCCGATAAAGCGATATCTTTAAGACAAGGTGCTGTTGTTCCCTGGCTAAATAAAGATTCCGTTCAGTTCATGGAATTTTTAGATGCCTTGGTCACCCACTATAAAGAAGATATCTATAAGCCATTTAAAAAGTTGTCTTCACGATTTCAAAAGGCGATTTTATATGGGTCCGGCAAGGAAGAGATTGCTTTTTACGTGGAAAGAATGGACAAAAAAATTATCTATAAAAAAATCTTTGCGGGGGTGATTCCAAATTTAAAAAAAAGGTATCGTGACACGGATTCCGCTTATATTCGGGACGATATAAAAAAGTACATGAACTTTAAAACCTGTTCCGTCTGCAGGGGCAGCCGCCTCAACAAAGCATCCGGTGCAGTCACGGTTTCCGACAAAAAAATATGGGAAATAACCTCTTTTTCGATTCAAGAATCAGCCCAATTTTTCTCATCTTTAACCCTTGGAAAAAAAGATCAAATTATTGCATCGGGAATCTTAAAAGAATTAACCCAGCGATTGGGGTTTTTACAAAATGTCGGGCTTGAATATCTGACGCTTGCCAGGTCTGCTGCAACCCTATCCGGTGGTGAAAGCCAGCGGATACGACTTGCCACTCAAATTGGTTCCAAACTGACCGGCGTCTTGTATGTACTTGACGAACCCAGCATTGGTCTTCACCAAAAAGACAATGCTCGCCTTTTGGGAACCTTAATGAATCTGAAAAACCTTGGCAATACCGTTCTGGTTGTAGAGCATGATGAGGAAACCATTATGGCTGCAGATCATGTTATCGACATTGGCCCTGCTGCCGGGATAAATGGCGGCCAGGTGATGTTTTCAGGCCCTCCCGAACAACTGATTAATAGCGAAGACAGCCTGACAGGGCTTTATCTGTCCGGCAAAAAATCCATTAAAACACCAAAAAAAAGAAGAAATGGAAATGGAAAATTCATCACGATTTCAAAGGCAAGTTCCAATAATCTGAAAAATATAGATGTTTGTTTTCCTCTGGGTTGCTTTACCTGTGTCACTGGTGTTTCAGGCTCCGGGAAATCCACACTGGTTTTATCAACTCTGTACCAGGTGCTTGCAAACCGGATCAATCACTCCAGAAAGCCAACCGGCGAGTACAAAAAGATCTCAGGGTTATCCAATATAGACAAAGTGGTTCATATTGACCAGTCTCCCATCGGTAAAACACCCCGAAGTAATCCCGGAACTTATACAGGTGTCTTCAATCACATCAGGGAACTGTTTTCTAAAACCCGGGAAGCTGCGGCAAGGGGGTATAAACCCGGCCGTTTCTCATTTAATGTTAAAGGAGGTCGCTGTGAAGCCTGTTCCGGAGACGGCATTGTTAAAATTGAAATGCATTTTTTACCGGATGTGTATGTGGCATGTGATATCTGCAAAGGGAAAAGGTATAATCGGGAAACACTTGATATTAACTATAAAGACAAAAATATTGCCCGGGTTCTGGATCTGACCATTAACCAGTCAGTGGTCTTTTTTGAATCTATTCCATTAATAAGAAATAAGCTGGATACATTAATTGAAGTTGGGCTTGGTTATATTAAGCTCGGGCAGGCCGCAACAACACTGTCCGGAGGAGAAGCCCAGAGAATTAAGCTTGCAAAAGAATTATCCAAAAAAGGAACAGGAAAAACCATATACATTCTTGATGAGCCCACAACAGGTCTCCATTCAGATGATATTAACAAATTATTATCTGTTTTAAACAAGCTTGTCGATGCAGAGAACTCCGTTGTTGTGATTGAGCATAATCTTGATGTGATCAAATGCGCGGATCATGTTATTGATTTAGGACCTGAAGGCGGGGATAAAGGCGGTTATATTGTCACCATTGGTACACCTGAAGCCATATCAGAACATAAGACCTCATATACAGGCTTTTATCTAAAAAAAATGCTGGATAAAACACAGAATCAGATCCAATAGAACATTTAGGCTCTATTTAGTGCCTGACCGAAAACCCGTGTTTGGGCAAAAAGTTGCCCATATGCAAGGCGCAAAAAACTCTGAAACCGGAGTGTACTCCAGTACATGAGGATTTCAGCGTTTTGCAGCAACGAAGCAGATGGGTGAGTTTTCGTTCAAACACTATTTAATAATACAGATATCTGTATCACACGGACACGCACCATCAACCTCACAGGCAAAGACAATTCGGGATGCCTGGTCAAACACTGCCGAAGAAATCGGCTTAAATGAAAACTGCTTAAACATTTTTTCAATTTTTTCTTTAACAGGAAGATTGTTCATTCCCAGCGCAACAACCACTCCTGAATCCCCTTCAATTATTTCTGCACCTTCACCATTGGTAACCACCACTAACGGAATCTGATAAGGCAAAATGGTCCTTGAAAGTGCTAAGGTGGATAATCTTCTGGTTACAAGAGAACCCGGTGCGTATTTTATAAGGACAACAATCCTGTTTTTGATTGAAATAAGATAATCAATATAAATTTTGGCCTTTTGACTACCGGCTTTTAGATCGTGTGGGATACGTCCCTTTATATCTTCGGGTTTAAATCCATTCTCAAATAGAAGCTGATGAACAATTTTCTGGCGATAACGTTCGTCTAATGTGTCCGGTAAAACCTTACCCGTTAAGAAATCTTTGAGTTCTCCTAAAACAAGATGGTGTGGGTTTGAATCCTGAGTCATTTTTTATTTTGCCTTATTGTAAATTTCTAAACCAAAATGTAAGGCTAATCAAAAGGTTTGCAATAGAAAAGACAAGGCAAATCGCTATACATGATAAATACATGTAAGTTTGACATGTGTTTTAATCCAACCATATACATAAACTAGCAGATGGATTTGCTGGCCTGTGTTTACCTTTAAAACGTAAAACCCTGAACATATTAGATTAAAGAATTACTAGCATTTGCCCTGCATTGCTACACTGTTCCGTATCTTTGGTAGATGTTTAAAATGTAATTGCTTGGAAAAATTTCTGATATATTACACCGATTTATTTTAAATCAATCTTTAGATAAGGTTTGGTCTGTTTAGTCCAGGACTTTTTTTAAGTAATTTTGGAAATGATCGATTATATTTTTATACTCAGATGTTTTGGGAAAGGCACGCAATAATAGCCGGGAGATATCCAGTCCTTCTTCAAAATGTTTGGTTGCAGTTTTCAGATCCTCTAATGCCTTGGCAGTATCTCCCACATTATTTAGAAAAACAGAGAGGTCCAGTTCTGACATCTGTCCATTCATTTGAAACATGCCTACTTATATCAAGCCAATATGGCCTTTTTAAAACTTCATGATGATTTGGCGGATGCAGAAAGCATTGGCAATATATTATCCAATAAGCCTAGGTGCTACTTGTACACCCAGGGTGTGGCCTCTTTGCCATTGCTACCAGGTTAAATAGTGTTTGAACGAAAACCCACCCATCTGCTTCGTTGCTGCAAAATTCTGAAATCCTCATGTACAGTAGTACACTCCGGTTTCAGGATTTCTTGCGCCTTGCATATGGGCAACTTTTCGTCCAAACACGAGTTTTCGGTCAGGCACTAAATAGAAAGATACAACGTAAAAAAGACAACAAGCGCTTTTTTAATGAAATGGTTATTTGGGTTGAAGAGACAATTAAGCGGACTTTTGATTTTGACGATGTATCAAAAAAAACGATTTTATCAAATTACCCAAAAAAGAATTACCGAAGATGTTCACGATCATGAAGGCGGATACGAAATTTTATAAATTGATGGCTGGGTTTGACAATCGCTTTAAATGTGATTATAATGTAATTACATTTAAAAAAAAGGGGGCAGGCATGGCTACGTTGATAAGAATTGGAAACTCACAAGGAGTAAGGATTCCAAAAGCAATTATTGAACAAGCGCAATTAGAAAATAAAGAATTAGTTTTTAAAGTAAGCGATGATGGACTTTTAATTCAACCTTTGCATCAACCAAGAAAAGGGTGGAAAAAGGAATTTGATCAAATTTTAAAATTAAAAAAAAGTGATCAAATCGATAAGGAATGGTTAGATGCTCCGCTTACCGATGATGAGGACTGGGAATGGTAATACAAAATATTCATCGATTCGACATTTGGCTGGTACGATTGGATCCAGCAAAGGGCTCAGAGATCAAAAAGACAAGACCATGTGTCATTGTTTCACCTGACGAGATGTCATCGCTGAAAACCGCTATAATTGCGCCAATGACATCTAAGGGATTCAATTTTCCAACTCGAATTCAATGCACTTTTCAAGGTAAAAAAGGTTTAATTCTGCTGGACCAGATGCGAGCAGTTGATAAATCCAAATTAATTCAAAAACTTGGTACGATTTCTCAAAACGCCCAAGCCAAAATAATGAATTGTTTGCAAGAACTTTTTGCATACTAAAAACTAACTTACTATTATGATAATTAAAAATACAAAAGGCCCTGTCAATCGTAATAACTGACAGGGCCTTTTAAAAGAATAACCAGGCAGCGTTCTACTCTCCCACACAGTCTCCCATGCAGTACCATCGACGCTAAAGAGCTTAACTTCCGTGTTCGAGATGGGAACGGGTGTGGCCTCTTTGCCATTGCTACCAGGTTAAATTGTTTGGACCCCGAACTTTTGAAAGAGTTGCCGTACTGATGTTTGCATTTGTACGCAGGTTACTTGTTCAAAAGATCCTAAATATTTAATTAGTTGTAGTAAATTGCATTTTTAATATGTTCGCAACAAAGCGTTCAAAATTATCTGTGGAAAAAGTGGCTAAGCCTCACGACCGATTAGTACCAGTTAGCTGAACACATTACTGTGCTTACACACCTGGCCTATCAACCTTGTAGT
>JAKIUJ010000057.1 GCA_021647625.1 Desulfobacula sp. | reverse complement strand
CCGATTTCATGATGCCGCCCCAGATATCGGAAACCATGACGGCGTATGTCATTCTTCCAAAATAAGCCCCCTCATTGACCCCGAGAAGCTTAACCCCTACAAGATATCCACCAAAAATGCCTATCAGATCAAAAAATGCCGTTAAAAAAGGCAAAGAGACAATTCCTGCAATTATTTTGGGACTGATCACATATTTTAAAGGGTCAATTGCCATCATTTCCAGCGCTGGAAATTGATCTGTAATTTTCATGATACCGATTTCAGCGGTTATGGCGGAGCCTGCCCTGCCCGTGACCATCAGTGCGCATAAAACAGGACCCAATTCCCGTATAATAGAAAGGGAAACCATCACCCCTAATGCTGCTTCCGCACCAAACTGACTTAAGGAATAATACCCTTGTATGCCCAACACCATTCCGGTAAAAAGCGCTGTTACAAATACAATTAAAATGGATTTTGATCCAATAAATTCAATCTCTTTGAGAAGCCTGTGTATCCTAAACGGAGGGGTAAATGCCTGGAGAAAAGAATGGCTTAAAAAGATACCGCTTCGTCCGAGAACTTGAAGTCTTTTCAGGGTATGACGTCCGATACCGGCAGTTGTCTCTAAATTCAAAAAAATTGTCTCCCTTAATCAAATAGGATATCATCCACATAATTTTTGTCTGTCCGTGTAAATGGAATGGGGCCTTCCGGGTTCCCATTGATAAATTGAATAACTCTTGGGTCCTCGCTGTCCCGTATTTCCTGTGCTGTTCCTTCTGCGATGATATCGCCATAAAAAAGGATAATAACATTATCAGCGATTCTGAAGCAGGATTCGATATCATGGGAGACAACCACGGATGTTATATTTAATTTTTGATTCAAATCCTTGATCAACTTATCAATAACACCCGTAGAAATCGGATCAAGGCCGGAAGTGGGCTCATCGTAAAAAATAATCTTGGGGTCCATGACAATGGCACGAGCCAATCCCACCCGCTTCATCATTCCGCCGGATAATTGTGCCGGCATTAAAGCTTCCGTACCTCTCAATCCCACCATTTCCAATTTCATGGTGACAATGGTTTTAATAACGTTGTCTGCAATTTGAGTATGCTCCCGTAAAGGAAAAGCAATGTTTTCATAAATATTTAAGTAGTTAAACAGGGCCGACCCCTGGAACAACATCCCCATCTTTTTTCTTAAGCCATATAACTCTTTCCGGCTCAATTTTGTCAGATCACGGCCTTCAAAATAGACCGCTCCGGAATCGGGTTTTTCCAATCCTGTCAATTGACGAAGCAGAGTGCTTTTTCCAGAACCACTCCCGCCAAGTATAACGGTGACCTTCCCTTTTTCAAAATGACAATTGAGATGATTTGAGGCAACGATACTGCCATATTTTTTAACAAGATTTTCAACTTTAATCATAAATTTGTAATAACTCTTGTTCTAATATATCTCTTATTTATTGATGGTATGTGTTAAGGTATCGTACTGATTTTCCGGTGTCAACGATAATTACAAAGATTGACAAAGACTCAAAGGCTTTATATAAATTTTTAATATGATTGAAGATAAAAATAGCCATCAAAATATGATCACCGCACATACGTCGGATCTTTCCGCATGTATCAGCAAAGTTCAACGTCTGTCCAATTGTATTGAAATTGCCAACCTGATTAACTCTGAATTGGCCATTGGTAAACTTTTAGCCAATGTCATGGAAACAACCAAAAATGCGTTTACTGCTGATGCCGTCAGCCTGTTATTGCTTGATGAAAAAACAGGGGATCTCACTTTTCAGATTGCTCTAAGCGAGGTGGGTGATGATATAAAAGAGTTGTACCGGTTAAAAAAAGGACAAGGCATTGGCGGACTGGTTGCCCAAAATGGAATTCCGCTTAATCTTGAAGATGCCTATGATCATCCCAGATTCTCACAAGATTATGATAAAAAAACAGACTATCGAACAAGGGCCATGCTTTGTGTGCCTTTAAAAATTAGGGGTAAAATTATTGGTGTCATCCAGGTCATCAACAAATTAAAAAAACCCTTCGTGTTTACCAATGAAGAGCTTGAAATGCTGGCCACTATTGCAGGCAGTGCTGCTGTTGCAATTGATACCGCTAAAATGCATAAAATCATTCTCAAAAAAGAAACACTTGAAAGGGATTTAAAACTGGCAAGGGAAGTTCAGGAAAGTTTTCTACCCAAAACGCTTCCTGAAATAAAAAATTATACGTTCAGTGCTTTAATGCAACCGGCATTGGAAATTGGTGGTGATTTTTACAATTTCTTTAAACTTCCATCAAACAAATTAGGCATTGTTTTAGGAGATGTTTCAGGAAAGGGAATCTCTGCATCTCTCTTTATGGCAAGACTGTCGAGTGATTTGCAGTACTACACCTTAATTTATCCGGAGCCGGGTCAAATGCTGACTCAAATAAACACAGTTCTTTGTCAAAGAGCCAAAAGAGGGATGTTTGTCACACTTATATATATCCTGCTTGATCCCGAGGAAAACAGATTCCGGATCGCCAATGCAGGACATATGTCTGCCATATATTCTGACAGCGACGGGGCTCGCTCTGTAAACGACAACAGTATCAAAGGCCCGCCCCTGGGTATACTGCCGGAAACGGTTTATGAACAAAAATATTTTGAACTTGAAAAAAATTCAAGTATTACGCTATATACGGATGGTATTATTGAAGCAAAAAACAGTTCAGGCGAACTATTCGGCTTAAAGAAACTGTTAAAAACAATTGAATCACAGCCAAACGAACCGAAAAAAATCGTTACGCAGATTACAAGTTCGGTTGATCAATTCACATCTACAGAGGGCCGAAGCGACGATGTGACCTTATTGACCTTTAGTTGTGACTGATGATATTTCATGATCCAAGGAATGAAAACATATGGATTTTAAACCAATTCATTTATGCGTTACATCACATCCTGAAAATTTGAAACAGATCAGAAATATGATGAATGACATTACAACCTTGCTTGATCTTTCAAAGGAAGATGCTTCAAGCCTTATCCTTGCTGTGGATGAAGTTTGTTCAAATATTATGCGGCATGGATACAACAATGATCATACCCGTGAAATATCTTTAACCATTACCCCTGAGCAAAAACAGCTGAGCATCCGGATTGTTGATGATGGACTCTCGTTTGACATGAATACTGCAGTTCCAAGGGACCCGGATGACGTAAAACCCGGCGGGCTGGGTATTTTTATAGTCAAACAGGTAATGGATCGAGTTGAATATGACACCACCGATGAGGGACGAAACACCATAAAACTGGTAAAAAAATTATAGTCATTGAAACCGAATTTTCACATCAGAATATCCATCTTCATTAAGTTACTGGCCTTTTCATGCCTGCTGGTTATTGTCATCACTTCTTCCATTGGATTTTTTGTACTAAATGTTCAGAAAAATCAATTTAAGCGGCAATTAACCGACTATGGAAAAAGTCTTTTGCACATTATGGCTAAAAATGCACCGGACAAATTACTGGCAGAAGAGGATCTTTCACTGTTTAAACTGGTGAAAGACATTTCAGAAAACGAACAAATTGTCAAAGTCAGTATTACCAATCAAAAAAATATAATCATAGCCCATAGTGACATCGAACAGATAAACAAGCCGTATACCCCGCCCCAAAATCTTGAAAACGGATTGCAACAATCCCAATTGCACGGACAGGAAAAAGGACAGGAACAGGGATTGACACTAAGTACTTTTTTTTTTGATGGAAAAGAATTTCTTTATTTTGAGACACCATTAACCTATCAAAAAGTTAAAATCGGTAATGCACAGATTGTCATCTCACAAAGAATAATTGAAGAGAGTATTGCCCAGTCAAAACAATATATATTGGTCTCTTTTGTCATCATTATTATCCTATCGCTTCTATCGAGCCTTGGGTTTAGTATTTATTTTTCCCGACCCATCAAAAAACTTGAAAAAAGCGTTGCACAATTTGGAGCCGGTAACTTTACCCATCGAACGCCTGTTACACGAAATGATGAAATGGGAGATCTTGCCAATGCCTTCAACCAGATGGCACAAGACATCGAATTAAAAGAAAAAATTAAAGATTCGTTTGGACGATATGTTGCTCCCGAAATTGTTGAAATGATTCTTTCAAATCCTTTAGACCATTGGATGAAAGCATCCTCAAAACAGGCAACGGTTCTTTTTACCGATATCAGAGGGTTTACCTCGCTATCTGAAAATAAACACCCCGAAGATATCGTTGACATGCTTAATGAACATTTTACCCAGATAACAGAAACGATTATTCGGCATGGGGGACATATTGATAAATTTGTCGGTGATGCTGCCATGGCGGTATTCGGCATCACCAAAGAAACATCCGATCATGCTGAATATGCCGTAAATGCTGCGGTTGAGATCATGAATAAAATCGAATCACAGGCAGCAGAAAAATCAGATAAGAAAAATTCATTGAGAATTAGTATTGGTATCAATACCGGCTTCATGGTCGCGGGAAACCTGGGTTCCAAAAAAAAGATGGAGTATACTGTCATCGGAGATAATGTTAATATCGCATCCCGACTCACATCCATGGCCGATCCCGGAGAGATCCTGATCAGCGGAAAAACATTTGACAGTTTGAAGGATGAGTCCGTTAAGGTGGAAGAAAAAGGCCAGATGACAATAAAAGGCAAAACAAAAAAAATCCGGGTATTTACGCTGACAAACGCTGGAGATGAGCGCAGCTGCTCTGAAGGAAAATACAAATGATTAGATCCATCCCCGTCGTTCTTCTTATTCTGATAGCCTTATCTTTGTCCGGATGTTTGAGTGCAAAACAGCAGCTTTCCCCTGCCCTGATAAAACAGGATCTTACCAAAGACTATTATGAAAAAGCCATTGAGCTTGAAAACAAAAACAAGCTTATTCAAGCTAAAAAATATTACACCCTTGCTATCACGGCAGACCCGCTAAATCAAAAGGCCGGGCAACAATTAAAACGTTTGAATACATCCCTTAAGAAACTGGCACAAAAGTATTACCAAAAAAGTCAGAGCCTCAATAAAAAAGGGAAATATGATCTATCCACACGTTTTTTGCGCATGACACTTCGTTATTGGCCCGAGCATGAAAAAGCACGAGAAGAGTTGATTTATGGTCAACAGGTCAGCGCTCAGCGCTATGTCTGGCACACCATAAAAAAAGGAGAATCGCTGTCTTCAATTTCCAAGGCCTATTATGGCAGCACCAGCCTTGCTTCCACTTTGGCAAAAGTGAATCAGATAAAAGATGCTGCAAAAATTGCTCTGGGCATGAAATTAAAAATTCCACAATTGAAAGCAAATCCCTTTATCAATCAGGAGGCAACCATGCCAATGCCATATGAAAAGAGTTCTTTGCCTCAAAAAAACATATTGCCGAAAGTAGAAGCAGAACCGGAAGTAAACCCAATAGCTATGTATAAAAGCCTTGGTATCAAATTTTTTGATTCTAAAAAATTTAAAAGTGCTATTGTTGAATTTAAAAAAATCCTAAACACCAATCCGGATGACAAAGATGCGGTTGTCTATCTTAGAAATTCTTATATCCATTTAGGAACGGCAGCTATTAATAACCAGCAGTACTTGACTGCCATCAATTATTTCCAACGTGCTGCAAATCATGATAAGACCTGCATATCCTGTAAAAATGAAATAAAGAACAGCCAAAACTTATACAAAGAATTCCACTATAAAACAGGAATGAAACTGTTTGATGAAGAAAACCTGTCCCGGGCGATAACACAGTGGGATCTTGTTTTTGAAATGGACCCTGATTATAAGCGCATATCAGAACTCCTGGATAAGGCGAAAACCATACAAAAGAACATCAATGCAATCAAACTAAGCCAATAATTAGCCAGGCAGGTGCTTATTCTCCGGATAAAATCATCAATGTCAAATCATCCGATTGAGGGGCAAGCCTTTGTTTGCATTGATCCTTGATCCAATCCATCTGTTCATCAATCGGCATTTTTCCAGACTGAACAAGCCACCGCAAAAATCCTTTGAGTCCCAACTCCTTGCCCAGCTCCCTGGTATCGGCATTTTTAAGACGACCTTCGGTAAATCCATCCGTGTAAAGATAGAGTCGATTGTTCAAAAGAGAGAATTCTTTTGCCGGATGCATGGCTTCGGGTAATACACCCAGAGGAGGTGCCGTTGGTAAAATGTTTATAATTTTATCCTGGGTCACCAAAAATGGTGGCAAATGCCCCACATTAATAAGTTTCAATGCCTGGGTCTCAGGATTCAGCCAGCCCCCTACAAATGTGACAAACATCCCCCTGACAGCCGTTTCACACAACTCATTATTCATCAAATAAATAATTTGGCCAATATCATCAACCACTTTGCACAAACACCTGAAAAGAGAAATGGCTTTTGCCATCAATAAAGCTGCGGATGTTCCTTTTCCGGAAACATCTCCAAGGCAAAAACAGATCGTCCCGTCTTCTCTTGGAAAGTAATCATAAAAATCTCCAGACAGATGATACGCCGGTATATTGAATGCGCCGACCTTTTTATGCAAACCAATATCCGGCTGGAGGCTTTGCTGAATCTCCCTTGCCACATCCAGTTCCATTTCCAGTTTTGAAGCATATCCATCCCGCTGCTTTAGTGTTTTTTGCAATTGCCATGTCAATTCCTGGTAAGAGATATTATCGTCAACCAGTTTCCGGTTAGCCTGTTCCATCACTATATTGAATTCAAGTTGTGGTCCCACAGCAATTTCCAGCGCAGATGATGTTTCCTTGACCTGCCCCGGCAGCAGAGACAATAAAGATTCCACCTTATTGCCTTCCAGGCCAAACAACATCTTGGCTTTTTGTTTCAGTGATATCAATGCACTGGATTTGTCATGGCAGGTATAGGTGGCGTTACACAGATCAGCAAGGTGGGCCATTCCGGCCAGTGTGGAATGTTTATTGGCTTTACCGAATCTTCGGGTTTCTCTTTTACTGAAAAACAAATGATGTGAACCAATAGCCATTGTATAGGATTTTGGTAAATTCCATTTTTTGGCCAGCAATTCGCCAATACTGTCATGGGTGGTATGAAAAAGTTCTTCTTCCATCTCACGACGTTTAATGGGAAGATTTGATCTTAATAAAGGCCATCTGTCCACTTTTTCAGGTTCCATTGAAAAAAGGGCCAGCAAACCGATATCCTGTAGCATGCCTGCGGTAAAAGCTTCTTCAGTCGGTCCGTTAACCAGGTAGCCCAGTTGCTGAGCCGCCACACCGCGCCGAACAGAATCTTCCCAGAATGCATTAATATCAAATCCCGGGATTTTTTGATTTGAGAGGGCTTCTTTTACTGCAAAACAGAGTACCAGATTTCTCAAGTGATCCATGCCCATGACGATAACGGCATCGGAAATGGTTTTAATACTCTGTCGAAATCCAAAAAAAGCAGAATTCACAACACCAAGCAACTGAGCTGTCAACGCCGGATTCATAGTAATCAGCTGGGTTAATGTGTCAATATCAACATCATCGTTCAATGTATACTGAATCAAACGCATGATCTGTTTGTCGGGCATGGGCAGATTTTCCGGCTCAATATCTCTGTAAAATGCAGCTGCCATCAGGATACACCAAATACATTTTGAAAATTCATGCTATATTCCACTTACGCCTCCACAATCTGATTTGAAATTTGTGATCTATTATTATTTTTACAATCTTTACTTTTATTTTTGTTGCTTCTGGGTTAAAAAAATAATGACAAGAGTAAAACAGTGATCCAATTATAAAATGAGCATATACGCTCTTTGGCATAAAACCAAGAAAATTGATCGGGAGGGTTATCAAATGGAAAAAAATGATATCATCATGGAAAAAGATAAAAGCCACGTTGCAACCCTTACATTAAACCGGCCTTCCGAGATGAACACCTTCAGCAGCCGCATGGCATTGGAATTAAAGAATGCATTTATTGATCTGGATAATGATCCTGATGTCAGGGTTATTCTGTTAAAAGGTGCTGGAAAGGCATTCTGTGCGGGCATTGATGTCAATGAACTCCAAGGAAAGAGTACCCTTGAATACCGTAGCTGGATAGAAAAAATGGAGCAACCCCTGATTGCCATATCCAAAATGGACACCCCTGTTATTGCTCAACTTCACGGTGTCGCAGCGGCAAACGGTATGGGCTTGATTGCATCGGCAGACCTTGTCGTCGCTGCCGAGAATTCACGCATGGGGCTGACAGCCATAAATGTCGGCTTAAATTGTGTCGGCCCCATTATACCTGTTTCCAGATGTGTGGGTCGAAAAAAAGCACTTGAACTTTTACTTTACGGCAGATTGATCAAAGCGCCTGAAGCGCTATCATTGGGATTGATCAATAAAATTGTTCCCAAGGAGGACCTGGAATCAGAAGCATTAAAATGGGCTCAAGAGCTTGCAAAGAAAAGCCCAATCGCTGTTAGAATAGCGAAAACTGCCTTTTACAGCAGTGAAGACATGACGTATGAACAGCAGTTCGCCTATATGAACGAAGCATTTGCAAGACTTTGTTCAACACATGATGCAAAAGAAGGGGTAAAAGCATTTTTTGAAAGACGAATCCCGGTGTGGCAGGAAAAATAAAGGAGGATATCTATCGAGTTTTTAAGATATGCGCTGCAACCTGGGCAAATCCAATGCCCCCCTCCCCTTTTGTAATAAATTTGGGTTTGGCAACAAGTTTTTCCTCAAAATTGAGCACATTGTTCACCCCGATGGAAATCGGGAAATATTCGAACATGGGTTCATCATTGGGAGAATCTCCACAAAAGATATAGTGATTTTTATGGTCATCCAGATCAATACCCCATTGCATGGATACCATTCTTTTGGTCATGTCAAGTTTGCTGTATTGTCCGAACCAGCCATTGACATGGATGGATGATATTTTGTATGTGGCACCATATTTTTGGAAAATTTTACAGATCTTTTCAATTTCACTCCACTCAAGAGGAGGTACATCTTCACAAAAATCAATGGCAAGATCTGCTTCTCTATAGTTCTGATCCGACGATACACCTGCCCCGGGTACTGTTGATAAAATTTCTTCTTTAATCATATTCAATTTCTGCCGTTTTTTTTCACGAACCCGGCTTGTATCATAAAATAATGTTTTAAATTTACCAGAGATTTTATCACACCAGAAAAAAAATGCCCCGTTTTCGCCCACAACACCATCCACCGGCCACATCCTGGCAATATGGTCACACCATCCTGCGGGTCGACCGGTAATCGGTACAAGTTTTATCCCTGCTTTTTTCAAATCCCATAGGGCCTGATAGGCCTCGGGTAAAATCTTGGTGTGCAGAGAAAAAGTATCATCAATATCAAAAAAAACACCATCAATATTCTTGGTAGTGAAAGAAGACAATTCATTTAACGGCTCAATCATAAGATATCACTTCTTTTTATATATTATGGGACAAAAAATGAACAATAACCGATTGATTTTAAAATCACTTATAAAAAAACTCATGCGTCAGGGCTGAATTATTCTTTATAAAAAAACATTTATAGCCGGAGGGATGATGATAAAAACAATCCAGTATGCATAAATACAATATGCGACAGGATTTGATTTAAGAGTTGATCGCACAGCATCCGGCAGGCTCAGATTTTCAGAAAGAGATGATTCATACATGAACCAACAAAGATATAAACTAAAAATTATTCCAAGCAAAATGCTTCCTGCTAAAGAGTCCATGACAATCAATGCTGGATTGCCCGTTATGAAATGTGTACCAAAAAATCCAATTAATGCAACAATTGAAAAAAATGTTAATGCATAATGAATTGAATCAATGTTCTTTTTTCTTTTTTCCATTTGCGAATCCTTATTATTTGTGTTCCTTATCATTGCTTATGCGTTTAATAGTTTATTATACTGCAAAAGTAAAAACAAAATATTATGCAAAATAATTCAGCAAACGGGTAAAAACTTGTATGGGACCAGATAAATCAAAAATTAGAGCACTTGAGAAAAAAATGGTGGCACTTGGTATCAAAAAAGAAGATATTGAACAAAGGTTTATTAAAGCTTCAGGAAAAGGTGGTCAAAAAGTAAATAAAAGTTCATCTGCTGTGTTTTTAAAACACATTAAAACAAATCTTTCTGTGAAATGCGGTAAATCAAGATCACAGAATCTAAACCGGTTTTTAGCTTTGAGGAGACTTGTTGAAAAAATCGAATTAAAATTAACAGGTGTGATTGACAAGCAACCCTCAAAAATAGAAAAAATAAGGAAACAAAAAAAAACAAGAAAACGCAAAGCCTATAAAAAGCAAATTACGGGTGAATGATATACTAAAAAGCTCCCAATTGGCATGGCTTTATTCTAATCTTTTTTTTCTCACAAGCAGACCCGATATCCAGTTTTTTTACTTTCATTTGTTTTGCAATGTTCCAGCATTCAAGGCAAGATATTCGTCCATCTTCATTTTTTTTATCTAATTCTTTTTCAAGATCGCCGGGGATATTAATATTGGGATCAATCCTTTTCTTTTTGTCCAGAAATCCAAAAAGCCCCATTTGGCAATCTGTAATTCGATATTCTAAAAGATCCGTCTGAACACCAACTTGTGTTGGAGACAGACTAAGGCGTTTAGCTATTAGATGAGCAGCTGCACACGTTAAACAATTATCTTTTCCAGATTTTTGTATATCAGCTGACACAGTTGGTTCAATACTTTTATTTTCATGTTTTGCAGCAAAATGACCTTTATCCTGATGACTCATATAACCCATCCTGTTTGACTCACGTTTTTGGTTGATATATTATATATAACCCAAATTAAATCGATAATAACGGCAATGCACAGCTTTGCCTGCAAGCAATTGCACAAAAAACCAGAGGTTTTGACAAAAACATTAAATATTAGACTGAACTTGAATATTATTTCATATATAAAGGAAAACAACAATGTCTTTGAATGATTTTCAAATGATATATGTGGCCTCATGTGGGGAAGGTATCAATGCGTTTAATCTTGTAGAGTCAACACTGGTACAGTTTCCAGGCAGTGAGATAACTGTTGTAAAGGTGCCTCATATAAGATCTGAAAACCAGGTAGATGAACTGATTGAAAAGGTAAAAGATCTTGAAAGCCTGATTGTTCATACCATCGTTAATCGAAATCTTAGACAATATATCACCAGAAAAGGTATAGACAATAAAATTGTCACAATTGATTTGATGGGACCGGTTATTTCCAAAATTCAAACTTTTCTAAACCTGGAACCTTTGGAAAAGCCGGGTCTTTACAGGGAAATTCATCAAATCAATTTAAAACAGGTGTCTGCCATTGATTTTGCACTTGCCCATGATGACGGATTAAATCCGGATACATTGTCAAAAGCTGAAATTATACTTGTCGGGTTATCCAGAGCGGGAAAAACGCCTCTGTCCATGTATATGTCGGTGATGGGATGGAAGGTAGCCAATATCCCTTTTATTTCTGAAGCCACAATGCCCAATACAATTGATGATGTAGATCGCCGAAGAATCATAGCATTAAATATCAATGCCGTTCAGTTGCTTGCCCACAGAAAACTTAGACAAGAAAGCCTCGGGGCATCGGATATATATGCCTATTCATCTCGCAGGGATATTGAAAAAGAAATTATTACCGCCCAAAAATATTATATTGCCAAGGGATTTTCAATGATAGACGTAAGTAATAAACCAATTGAAACCAGTGCTGAAGAAATTATCGAGATGATCACCCGGCGGTTTAAGTCGGATGCACATATGTGATTTATTATAAACACAACTTGTATCTTAAAGCTCACTCAAAAATAACTTTACATTTTGAGTGGCCCTTACTTAATATACAAACTTGGGATTTTTTTTACCGAATTGAAATTGTGTTTCATATTCATCAAACTTTCGGCATTGCCAATGGCAAAGTAACCGTTTGTGTTCAGCACTTGATACAGTTTATTAACAACACTTTCACTTGTCTTTAAATCAAAATAAATCATCACGTTACGGCAAAGAACAGCATCAAATTTCAACGGAGGCGGTGCATCGTTAATTAAATTGAATTTATCAAATTGAATATGTTTTTTTATTTCAGGTTTGACTTTAACAAATCCCTTATATTTTCCAGATCCTTTTTGAAAATAACGGTGAAGTATTGATAAAGGTATTTTTTGGGTTTTATTGTCTCGATAAACTGCTTTTTGAGCAACATCAAGCACGGTATGGGATATGTCGGTTGCAAGAATAGAAAAAGAAAGTCCTGCTTCTTTTAATTGAACAGCAACTGAATACGGCTCATCCCCTGTTGAACATGCCGCACACCAAATCTTAAATTCTTTTGTATGCAGCTTGGGATATTGCTTGAATTGATTGATGATATGTTCAATGGAATTGTTCTCACGGAAGAAAAAAGAATGGTTTGTGGTCACCGTATCAATGAATTCAATAACTTCCCTTTGCGTCGAATGCAGATATGAAAGGTAATCTGAATAAGATTTTTTTGTGAGCCGCATTCGCTTGGCTAATTTTGATTTTAAAAGTTCAATTTTACCTTCGTGCAGATGAATACCGGATGATGAATAAATTAAGTCTTTTAAACTTTTAAAATCTTTTTTTGAAAGAACTATAGAATCCATGATGAAATCATAATATATTGTGAATCAAAAGAAATAAAGTAAAAAGAATAAGGATATATATTTGGATCGACGAAAACAATCTGATTTTTGGGCTAAAATCCTATTTTATCTCAATATCTTTGCATGGGGACTCTTGTTGATTATTTTTTTTATTTTTCACCGTGCACAACCTGAATTTGAAACTGTTTTTGATCGATTTTATCGGCTTCAGCTAAGAACAGAATGGGATATTCAATATCTGCACTATCTGATTTATAGTGTTTCCTTTAGCATAGTGGTCAGCATTTTTGGGCTATTGCTCAGCAATTACAGGGGTAGAAGGGAAACCGATCAAAAAAAGGCCTTAATCATTACCGGTGTTGTTTCCTTAATTATGCTTATAGTTTCAATGATTATGCTTAAATAAATCAAGATCTACTTATATTTTGTCGATATGCTTTTCGATATAAATCTTTTTTGGGATGACAAATGAAAAAAAGCGTTTTGATTTTATTTATATTACTTGCCAACTGGCAGGCTGCCCCTGCCCAGGATTTTTTGCTTGAATACGTAGAAGAGAATTACAAGGAAACCCAGGCTGAATTTTCCTATCGTCCTCTCATTTATCATTCTATCCAGGTCAATAGTACTGCCGGTCCCAAAATGCTTATTTTAGGTGGGAATAATTACAACTACAGGAAGTGGTTGAGATACTATATTTCTAAAAACAAACAATTTATTTTAAAAATCGATCAAAATCAATTAGATAATTTCGTTTCTTCAAAAGTGTTTAAGACTGATGTCACAACTCTACATCCATTTAATAAAAACAAGTGGTATTCTGGTGCGATTGCTATCTCAGAATCAAACGCACTGAAAGGAAAAAATTATTTTTTAGTTGTGGATACAAATAACACACGTAATGAATTGTTCAGAACCATTGCTGAAAAAATGGGGTATCGGAGTGTGTTTTATAAAACCGGCGAAGAGGCCTTCAACGTATTTAAACTTCAACCTGAAAAATTTAAATTGATCGCCATCTATCATTCAAATTCTGGTATGCCGGCTGAGAAAGTGGTTGAAAAAATAATTTCCGTCAAACACAATGTACCAATTCTCATCAATACAGGATACAGAAATAAAAAAAGAAAAGACAATTTCAAAACCAAATTTTCCGCGTTTAAATTTGTTCACATTAAACCGGTAATTTTAAAAAACCTTCAAAAAACAATTAAAACACTTTTAAATAAAGTATAAGGCCATGAAAAATATTTATTTGCTCATTTTCTGCTTCATCGTTTTATTCAATTCCCATTTGTTTGCCGATGAATTTGAATTCTCGATTTTTGAAAAACAATTTGAAAACTTTGTCCGTTGCGAACTCACCAGAACGGATGCGTTTAACCATTTTAATGGAGAACCATTTAAAATTACTATGATAGACGTTTTCGATATTCAATCCGAGTCTGATCTTAAAATCGTAACCGGCGCTGTTCAATGTTTTGTTGGGAAAACCAGCAAAAAGCTTTATGTTGCCGTGGGGTTAAAAACAATTTTAGAAAAAGAACAGGTAGTGTACTATACAATTCGCAAAAATGATTTTTCAATTTTAGCAACTGAACTCCTAAAATTTCCGTACAAAGAACGGTGTAAATGGTCAGAATACTGGGTAGATATTGACTAAGGGCTCATGCCAAGTTTACATGCGTATTTACCCTGGCCTATCATTGACATAAAGACATTTTATCTATACCTTGTCATTTGTTGAAACCCAATTATGGGGATTTAACAAAAAACAAACACATAGAATCAAGGCAACTTAAGTTATGCTTTTAAAAATAAATCCGCACAATCCCCAGAAACGTCAGATAAGCCGAGTTGTAGATATTATCCGGCAAGGCGGCATTGTGGCGTATCCTACAGATACCTTCTATGGCATTGGGTGTGATATTATGAATAAAAAAGCGATAGAAAAGATATATCAACTCAAGCAAAGGCAGAAAACAAAGCCATTTAGTTTTATCTGCTCGGATTTAAAAAATATTTCCACGTATGCCAAAGTATCCAATATCGCTTATCGGCATATGAAACGACTACTGCCGGGACCCTATACCTTTGTATTGTCCGGCACTAAAATGGTACCAAAAATAATGCTGACCAAACGAAGAACGGCTGGTATCAGGGTACCGAACAACCCAATTGCCTTGGCTTTGGCAGAAAAGCTTGAGCATCCCCTCATCTCCACCAGTGCTACAACACCTGATGGAATAGTATTTGAAGACCCTTCATTTCTTCATGATCATTTTATCAAAACAATAGACGTTGTTATTGATGGCGGCCCTGTAGCCGGTGTTCCGTCCAGTATTGTCTCTTTAATTGATGATATACCTGAGATTATCCGTTACGGTGCCGGAGATGTTAATATCTTTGAATAGGGTATCAGCAAGCCTTTTAATAAAGGTGATTTTATCTTCTTTAGGGTAGACCGGAGTCAGTTTCCCTTTTATATTGCCCAATTCCCCAGCCCAGTCAACGGCATCGGCAAGATTGCCCAAACGATCTATCAATTTAAGTCTCAGTGCTGTCTGACCTGTATAAACCCGACCATCGGAAAGCGCAGCCATGGTTTTAATATCAATATTTCTGCCCTTTGCTGCATCGAAAACAAACTGATTATGAAGTTCATCCACAAGTTTTTGAAGCAGTTGTTTCTCATTATCTTTCAGCTTTCTTAAGGGAGATCCCATGTCCTTGTATTCACCGCTTTTAATAACCACAGGAGAGATACCGATCTTTTTTGCGATCTCCATAATATTGGCATACTCCATAATTACACCAATACTTCCGGTAATGGTGCCTGGATTGGCAATAATACCCTCGGTTGCAGATGCAATGTAGTAGCCGCCGGAAGCAGCAACGGATCCCATGGAGGTGATGACCTTTTTGTCTGCTTTTGTTTTTATGATTTCCCGGTAGATCTCCTGGGAAGGCCCTATACCGCCACCGGGCGAATCAATTCGAAGTATGATGACCTTGATATCATCATTATCACGGAAATCTTGAATATTTCGAATAATTTTTTTCGATGACAGAATCATCCCCTCAATCTCGACAATACCAATATTACCTTTACTATTGGCCTGTTGCTTGGATATTTGTGATCCAATTACACTTGATCCTAAACCCACTATACCTAAAAACCCAAGGAATGTAGTGGTAAGACATCCTAATACAACCATTAAAAAGAACAAAAAGGGATGACGTCGTACAAACATTAAATTATCCTATTTTTTTAATATGCAATAAAAAAAAGGACCAAAACAATATAATTGCTCGGCCCTTTTAGGTTTCAAAAACTATCTAAAAATGATGGTCTATTGTTATTTGTCTTCAGGTTCTTCAGCATCATCAGCTTTTTCGCTTTCTTCTGCAACATCGCTGTTTTCCACTGCTTCCTGAATTTTGTTTGCTTCGATCTGCTCCTGAATATTGGTTCTCAGGATTTCACCAAAAGATGAGGTAGCAGGTTTCATGTTTTTAGCAAACTCTTCAAGATATTTATCATCATCATCATCTTCAAGACGTTTAATGGAAAGTCCGATACGTCTCTCATCACTGTTGATGTTCATTACTTTAGCTGTAATGGTTTCACCAATCCGGTAATGATCTTTCGGGCTTTTTATATTCTCTTTGCTGATCTCAGATACATGAACAAGTCCCTCAATACCTTCTTCAAGCTCAACAAATACACCAAAGTCAGTCAGATTCGTTATGACACCTGAAATTTCTTTGCCGACTTCATAGCGCTGGGCCACAGTTTCCCATGGATCTGCTTGTGTTTGTTTAATACCAAGAGAAAATCTTTCATTGGATTTATCAATATCTAAAACAACCGCCTGGATGGTGTCATTTTTCTTATAGACTTCAGACGGATGCTTGATCCGTTTGGTCCAGGAAATATCAGAAATATGAACCAGGCCGTCAATATCATCATCAATACCGATGAAAAGACCGAATTCAGTAATGTTTTTAATTTTACCTTCGATAATGGTGCCCACAGGATATTTTTGAGATATAACTTCCCAGGGATTATCAACAGTCTGTTTAATACCCAGAGAAATTCTTCTATTATCCGGTTTCAGGTCAAGAACGATGGCTTCCACTTCTTCACCAACGGTGACCATCTGGGATGGGTGGCGAATCTTTCTAGTCCATGACATTTCAGAAACATGGATCAAACCTTCAACACCTTCTTCAAGTTCTATAAATGCCCCGTAATCGGTCAGACTGACAACTTTGCCAAGCACTTTTGATTCAACCGGGTATTTATCTACGGCAGTTGTCCAGGGATCAGGTGTTAACTGTTTCATGCCAAGAGACACTCTTTCTTTTTCAAAATCAAACGAAAGAATCTTAACATTAATTTTATCACTTACAGTAAAGAGCTCAGAGGGGTGTTTTACCCTGCCCCATGATATATCTGTGATGTGCAGCAGTCCGTCTACGCCGCCAAGATCAACAAACACACCATATTCTGTGATATTTTTAACGATACCTTCCATGACCTTGCCTTCTTCAATGGCTTCAAGGGTTGAACTTCTCAGTGTATCCCGCTCTGCTTCAAGAAGAACCCTTCTGGAAAGAACAATGTTGTTTCTTTTTTTGTTATACTTGAGAATCTTGAATTCATAAGTTTTGTTAACCATTTCATCCATATTACGGATGGGTCGAAGATCAGCCTGTGATCCCGGAAGGAATCCGAGCAATCCGATATCAACAGAGAAACCACCTTTAACGCGGCTGGTGATAACACCTTCAATGGTACCGTCTGCGTCATAAATCTCTTTGATTGCATCCCAAACTTTAACTTTTTTGGCTTTTTCATGGGATAAAAGAACGGTTTCTTCCTCTTCATCCCACACTTCGATCATTACTTCGAATTGATCATCAACTTTGACATTTACATTGCCTTCCTCATCAATGAATTCCCGAATAGAGATCTGGCCCTCTGATTTATATCCCACATCGACAAGAACCGTGTCCCTGCCGACGGATATAACTGTTCCGGTTACAACCTGTCCTTCTTCAAATTTTTTAAGGCTGGACTCGTAAATGTCCAGAAGATCTTCCATTGATTCTTCGCCGGTCAGTTCAGGCAAAGTTGACTCTTCATTTTCTAAGGTTTCAGTGTCCATGTTTTTTTGATTTTCATTTTCGTTTATAGTGTTAGTCATAAAAAATAATTCTCCCTAATCGTATTTTTGTACTTATTTTTTTTACTAAACTATTATATAAATAAGTACAATTTGCCTTTATATCAAATTCTCTTTAAAAAATCAATTAAATTGTTGATTATTTCACGATTTTGACATAATCCCGACCATTTTATCAACCACCTGATCAATTGTCAGAAAAGTTGAATCAATTTTGATCGCATCCGAAGCCGCTTTCAAAGGGGCTGATTTACGTTGTGAATCGTTGTCATCCCTTGTGGCCATTTGGCTTTTAATGTGATCAATATCTTTTGAACATTCATCCATTTCATTATACCGCCGCTGAGCACGGATAGCCAGATCGGCAAACAAAAAGAATTTGTATTCAGCGTCCGGAAACACTACAGTCCCCATATCTCGCCCTTCAAACACAGCATCTTGTTTCGCTGCAATATTCTTTTGAATATCAAGCAATGCAGCTCTGATTCGTGGTTTTGCCGATGTTGCCGATGCAAGCATGGAAATTTGAGGTGTTCTGATTAAGTCTGTGATATCTTTACCCGAAGACACCAACACAAGTTCCTTGTCTTTGTTTTCAAAATTCAGATCAAGACTGTCTATAAATCCGGCAAGCACATCATCATTTTCCCAATTAATTTTTTGTCGATCAATTTCATATGCAACGCCCCTGTATAGCGAACCTGTATCCACATATACACACCCAAGGGATTGGGACAACAATTTGCTGATGGTTGTTTTCCCGGCACCGGCCGGACCGTCAATGGTAACAATTGTCTTTTTCAATTCAGTCTCCCCTGTTTTTCAAAACTTCTTTAAGAACTTTGATAAAGGTTGTATTTTCTTTTGGCGTACCTGTATTTATGCGTAAGAACGTATCAAAACCATAGGATTTCATGGAACGGACCACCACACCGAAACTTAACATTTCCTCAAAAACCTGAGTTGCATCAGTTTTTAAGTCAACCATTAAAAAATTGGATTGGGTCGGCAAGCAGTCAATGCCCATCTTAGTCAATTGAGATATTAAATAATCAAGCCCAACATGGGTGGCTTTAATAGTTTGTTGTAAAAACAGTTCATCCTCAAGAGCAGCAACCGCCGCCACCTGGGCAAGCGAATTTACATTAAAGGGCTGTCGTATTCTATGTAAAACGGCTGCCACTTCTATATCCATAATCCCATATCCAACCCTGAAACCGGCAAGACCATAAGCCTTGGAGAATGTTCGCAAGGTGACTATTCTTGGATCTGCCAAAGGCTTATCAAGAGAATTAAATACGGTTCTATCTCTTACAAATTCAATATAAGCTTCATCAACAATAATCAGAACATCACCCGGAACCTTGTTTGCAAATCTTTCGAATTGATCTTGTGTAATGATGCTGCCGGTTGGATTAAAGGGATTGGTAATAAAAACCAACCGCGTTTTAGGCGATATTTGTTCAAGTATTCCATCCAGACTGGTTGAATAATCGGTTAAAGGAACCATTACAGGCTTGCCCTTTGCGGTCAGAACGCTGATTTCGTACATCAAAAAGGAAGGCAAAGGCATCAGGGCTTCATCACCGGGGTTTAAAAACGCGTGGGCCAATAAAGCAATAACATCATCAGATCCGTTGCCAACAACAATATTATTATTTTCAACATGAAATTTTCGGGCAAGTTTTTGGGTAAGTTCGAATGCCGTGGATTCAGGATACCGGTTCATCTGATTTAAGTGATCCAGAACAGCGTTGTGAATACGGCTGGAAAATCCAAATGGATTTTCATTGGAAGCGAGCTTGACCGCATGGGTGATCCCGTACTCTCTTTCAACCTCTTTTAACGGCTTACCGGGCTCATAGGCCTTGATTGCCTTAACCTGTTCACTGACCTTAAATATCATGATCTGTTACACCCCTTAAGGATACGGCTCCCAAATACATTGGTTACTCATTAATTTAAAAAGAATAATAAATTAGTTAGGATTTGAATTTTTGTCAATGGTTATGGTAATAAAACAAATCTGCAAACTAGCTTAAAAAGCTTTATTTTGAAAAAATGAAGGACTTTTTATGAACGAAAAAGTAATCACAGGATTAGAATCCCTCATCGAAAACCCACCGGATTATTTGACCGGAAAACGATTGGGCCTATTGGCCAATCCAGCTTCAGTTAACAGTAATTTTGAGCATGCCTCGATTTTGATTAACCAACGATTCCCCGGCCAATTGAAAGCTTTATTTTCACCCCAGCACGGGTTTTATGCCGAAAAACAGGACAATATGATCGAATCGTCAAGCTTTAAAGAACCAAAATTAAATCTGCCTGTTTTCAGTTTATACGGTGAGACACGAGTGCCCACCAAAGAGATGTTTGATCATATTGATATGCTTCTTGTGGATATTCAGGATGTGGGCACAAGGGTATATACCTTTATCTACACAGTTTCATATTGCCTTGAAGCAGCAGCTAAATTCAATAAACAGGTGGTCATTCTTGACCGCCCCAACCCCATAGGCGGCACCCAGGTTGAAGGCAATCTTTTATCACGCGACTATACCTCTTTTGTGGGCAGATTCCCGATTCCCATGCGCCATGGACTGACCATAGGTGAGATATCACTGTTTTTCAACACAAGATTCAAAATTTTTGCAGACCTTAAAATTATCCCAATGAAAAACTGGAAACGGGATATGTACTGGGAAGATACAAAATTGCCATGGATCACACCATCCCCGAACCTACCGACCCCCCAAAGTTGTCTGGTATACCCGGGACAGGTCATATGGGAAGGAACTAACATCTCAGAAGGACGTGGCACCACTCTTCCCTTTGAACAATTCGGCGCGCCCTTTCTTGATACGGAAAAGATCAAAAAAAAAGCAGAACGATATATTTCCGGTGCCGTACTTCGATGTGTTAATTTTGAGCCGACATCCGGCAAGTGGCAGGGTCAACTTTGTAAAGGGTTTCAGATTCATGTCACTTCCAAACAAAAATTCAAACCCTATTATGCATCCCTGTTGCTGCTCCAGTTGGTCATTGTACATAATGGCAATGAGTTTGAATTCAAATCCCCACCCTACGAATATGAATATAAAAAACTACCCATGGATTTGATCCTTGGCAGCAAAAACTTAAGAGAACGGATCATCGAGCAAAAAGATATTCAATTTCTTGAAGAACAATGGCAAAAAAATCTGGCGCAATTTATAACGGAATCAAAAAAGGCCCATTTATATGAGTAAGGAAAACGAACAGGACGCATGGAAACGCATGAGCTTTAAAGGCAATAAAGTCTGGGCCCAGGCCGATGACTCAGGGGAGTTAAAGATCCTAAATGACAAAGTCCTGATAAAATACAATTTAAAACAAGATTATGAATATCAGGTTAAAGCTGAAAGCCTTAACCCGGAAGAGCAGGCCAT
>JAKIUJ010000293.1 GCA_021647625.1 Desulfobacula sp. | reverse complement strand
CAGAATAAACTCATCTACAAATTCCCTGCAGATATCAAACGTGACAGAACCGGATTCAATCCCACCTGCGGTTCCATCTGCTATGGTTGGTTTTGATTCCATATCAAGAATTTTACCAGTCAAAATAGATGCCTGCATGATGGGAGAATTTTCAGGCTGGCAGCCAATGATTTTAATATGCTTGTCCCCGGCCTTTAAAAACCCGGCAATACCAGACATAAGACCACCACCACCAACAGGCACCAGAACACAATCAATATTACTTGTCTGTTGTAAAAGCTCAATACCGATAGTTCCCTGACCACCAATAATATCAAGATCGTTGTAAGGAGAGATAAACACCTGTCCTGTTTTTTTTGCAGTTTGACGGGCGAGGGTTTCGCTTTTTATACAATCATCTCCAAATTGTTTGAGAGTGATACCGGGCAGACTTAAAGCCTTCACTTTTGTTGGCGATGCATTTTCCGGCAGAAAAATGATGCCACTGCTTTTAAACAATTCCAAAACATGGGCAAGGGCCGCACCATGATTGCCCGAAGAAGCTGTGATCACCTGTTCTTTTCTTTCTTTTTTGTCCAGAGATAAAAATTTATTGGTGGCACCTCTGAATTTAAAAGATCCGGTTACCTGAGCATTTTCAAGCTTGAGATGAACCCTACACTCCCCAAGTTCGCCAAGATAAGGAGAGGGTTCTAAAGGCGTTTTCCTAATGTATTTCCGAATTCTTTTCTCTGCTGTTAATACCTGGTGCTGGATGTCATACGGCATTGTTCAATATCCCATTATTTGTTTATAAGTTTTCATTTGCTATCCCTGTTGCTGGGAGTACCAGCTTCCCAATCCTGGTATCATCAATCGAACTTCCAATTTTTTAAGGATATATGAAACAAGGACAGTGCCAAGGTAAAGGCAACCGCCAATGATGAACATTTCAAGCATCCGAAAGTTACGGGAGGCAATATATCGGGTCTGAAAGATCTGCCTGTTCTTTACGTTCGGAAGTTATATTGGTTTCAGCCTAATGCCGTTAGGAATCGTTTCAAAATAACTTGATCTAAATTATTTCCAAAACCCCTAAGAAACTGGGTATTTTGAATACAAAAGATCAAGTAATTTTAAAGCCGATCCTTAGTTATGTGTTGATTTCAACTCCACAATCAGGTCACCAATCCGGTTAAGGGCCTGGGTAAGATAATCATGGGGTAACCCGAAACTGATTCGTAAAAAATTATCCAGGCCAAAATGATCTCCCGGTACCAGTAGAACACTTTTTTCCTTGAGCAAACGTTCATGAAATTCTGTCGAATTGATATCAAGATGGTATCGAATAAAGGTGATAGCCGCTGCCTGTGGTGATGTAAACGTAAACAGATCTTTCTTATCTTTCATCCATTGTTCAATCACAGGGTATCCTTTTCTGATATAATCCCTGGTGCGTTGAATGATCCGGGGTCGAACTTCCGGTGAAAGAGCAAGTGCAGCCAGCTGGTTTGACAGCATGGTGGCACTGATGGTGGTATATTCATGCCGGGCCCAGATATCATCAATCGTATCCACAGGGCCTGCGACCCACCCGACGCGAAGTCCCGGCATTCCATACGCTTTGCTCATACTTCCCACGGTCAGCACCTTGGAATACCTGCCATAAAAGGAAGACGTATATTCATCCCTTTTCCGTTCAGCACCCCGATACACTTCATCGGCCAAAATCCATGAATCAACCCGATCTGCGATGGCGACAATTTTATCCATTTCATCTTCAGTTAAGATATAACCAGTCGGGTTATTGGGATTACACACCGCGATCAACTTGGTCTTGTCAGACACAATATCGTTGAGTTGGTCCAGATCCGGTGCCCATCCTTTGTCTTCCTGCAAATTGAAGGTTTTAATCTGATAACCATGATTTTTGGCTATACCCCAGATCTGCATATAATTGGGCAGCATGATGACAATTTCATCGCCAGCAGACAAAATAGTTCTGATACTGTTATAGTTTGCCTCTATCGCACCCACGGTCACCAGGATGTTTTCAGGTGTGGCACCATTGTACAACCGGGCAATATTCTCTCTTAATTCAGGCGTCCCGTTTACATAGGGATAATTGAGGTCCATACCCAGAAGATTGTCAACATTCTGTTTATCGTTCCCTAAAAGTTCTTGTAACAGGATAGGATGTACCCCGCTTTCAGAAAGATTAAAATCCACACCCTGCTCAAATTTTGACATCATTCTTTCCATCACAAAGGGTTGGTATTCAGCCATTTTTATTTCCTCCATATTATTTGAAACATTTTTTATTTGTTTTGCTCTGTGCTTTCCATTCCCGGTGTCGGCTTGTGTTTATTGGCTCGAAGATTTGACCTGTAGTTATAGATACTTGCCCTGGAAACAGTTAATGCATCTGCAACGCACTGAGCTGCCCCGCGCAATTGAAACAGACCTTGTTTTTCCAAGGCTTCCATGAGGAGAAGTTTATCTTCCTGGGTCATTGCC
Organism: Desulfobacula sp.; assembly: GCA_021647625.1. Taxonomy (GTDB): domain Bacteria; phylum Desulfobacterota; class Desulfobacteria; order Desulfobacterales; family Desulfobacteraceae; genus Desulfobacula. Next base: position 996 of record JAKIUJ010000293.1, on the reverse strand, counting down.
TTTATATTGGCAATTTCATTTTGGTCCAGAAAATCATCTACAGCATGTTCAATTAACTCGTCCAGATTTTTAGCCAGCGTATTGCGAACAACAAGGCTTGGCGTTTCTTTGGCAGGTGAGATTAAGTGTTCTAAAAGTTTACTGGCCTGGGTAAGGGCAGAGAAATCAACATTTATACAAACCGCTCCCACAGGAACGCCTTCGCCATCTCGAATCCAAATAGTGGAAGACTGGAGTTCACGGGAATCAATTTTAATCTTATAATTCAACTGGTCAGGTGTTTGGCTGTCCAACCCGGTGGAAATAAAATTAAGATCAGGAACCGGGGCTCCGGGCTTTCTCCCGGAAACATTGCCGGCAACCACGACTGCAGAGTGTTCCAAATCGCTGAAATCATGAACCACTACTTCACAATGCGGGCCAACGACAGCAACAATACCTTCAGCGATTCGCTTTAACGTATCCGGTAGATTCAAATGTTCTAAATGTTCCATACCATATGTCCCATAATTTCTTCTTTGACTTATTGGATTAATATTTTTTCTCAAAAAAATGTAGATTGAGTTTGACATATTGTCAAGCTATTTAATTTTACTATCCAATATAAAAATCTAATAACACACTATAAGGCGTTGAAATAAGGTATGTTTTTCCTAATTAAAAAATGTTAACGATACTGATTTAGACAAAATGTCAAAAAAATAATCAAATCAAACTGCTATCTCAAGTGGCTGGGGTAAAAAATAACAGGTCGTTGGGACCATAACTGGATTGGGAGTGATTTTATCACCCCTCAAAAGTAAGATAATAATCGCACCCTCCGAAAGTATATCCCCATAGCAATTTAAAAATATGGGACATCTCTTTATATCAGGGTGATTTCACGCCATTGAATATGATTCATTATAATAATAATTTATACATAAAACTGGACAAGCAAGCAAAAACATGTAATAAAGCCAATGTGACTAACATATACAGGGGCTTATTGCATGG
>JAKIUJ010000292.1 GCA_021647625.1 Desulfobacula sp. | reverse complement strand
CAAAAGCTTTATACAAAAAATGGGAGAGTGCAGGGGTCCGGCCACGAAACATTGATAGAGAAATCGTTGAAATAATGCACAGGACCCACATTGGTGTGGATCAGGATTATAAGAATCTGATCAAACAGGGAACCCGCGCCGCACTTGCAGATGGATGGGGAGGGTCAATGATGGCCACGGATTTACAGGATGTCCTTTTTGGAACCCCTTATCCCCTTGAGTCGGAAGCCAATCTTGGCGTGATGAAAGAAGATCATGTCAATATTGTTATCCATGGTCATGAACCCATTCTTTCCGAAATGATTGTGGGTGTTGCCCAGTCCAAAGAAATGGAAGAATACGCAGCATCAAAGGGTGCAAAAGGGATACAGCTTTCAGGTATCTGCTGCACAGCCAATGAAATTTTACAGCGTCATGGTGTGCCCTTATGCGGAACATTTTTACAACAGGAACTTGCTATTATCACAGGTGCTTGTGACGCAATGGTGGTGGATATCCAATGTATATTTCAAAACGTTGCCAATGTTGCAAAATGCTTTCATACAAAGCTGATCACGACCCACCCCATTGCCAAAATGGAGCAGGAAAATGTCATACATATTGAATTTGATGAACATTATGCTCTGGATGATGCAAAACGGATCGTCAAGATTGCTATAGATAATTTTGAAAACAGGGGTGCAGATGTGATGATACCCCGACATAAAGCGTCCCAGATTGCAGGGTTTGGCGTTGAGTCTATCCAATATCATCTGGGTGGTACGTTTCGAGGGTCTTATTACACATTAAACGATAATATCATCAATGGCCGTATACGAGGTGTTGCCGGTGTGGTGGGATGCAATAATGCCAGAACCAAACACAATGCAGGTCATATTGCCGTTGTTAAAGAGCTGATCAAAAATGATGTAATTGTTCTTACAACGGGTTGCAACGGTATTGCCTGCGCCATGGAAGGGTTGTTACAACCTGGATCAGCAGCCCCCTTTTGCGGACCGGGCCTGGCTGAGGTGTGCGAAACAGTAGGTATACCACCTGTCCTTCATATGGGGTCATGCGTTGATAACAGCCGTATTCTTTTGGCTGCAACGGAAATGGTTAAAGCAGGCGGACTTGGCGATGGTCTTTGTGATTTGCCTGTTGCAGGAAGTGCACCGGAATGGATGAGCGAAAAAGCCATCAGTATCGGGCATTATTTTGTGGCATCAGGTGTGTATACCGTTTTTGGAGTGACATTGCCCACCACCGGAGCGCCTGTATTTCAAAAATATCTCTTTAAAGACCTTGAAAAATTGTACGGGGGTATGTGGGATCTGGAAATTGATCCGATCAAACATGCACGAAAAATGATTGCCCACATTGACAAAAAGCGTGAAGCCCTTGGTATTAATAAAGCAAGGGACAGAGTTTTGATGGATATGGCCACCAGGCGGGATTTGGAATCAGCATAGTCTATATCGTTTGAAACAATAAGAAATTTAGTAAAAACAGGTGCCGTTTGGATCTCTTGAAAATTATTTGCTTCGATAATTAAAAATCAAAATCTCGGCACCTGTTTTCATTTTTTAGGATTTAGCAAATGAATCAGATCAATTCAGAGTTTTTGGAAAACCATTCTCTTAATTATATAGAGATGGCATTAAAAACAGATAGCATTGAAAGAATAAATAACCCGGATGGGTACGGGATTAGAATCGGTGATTGTGGTGATTCAGTGGAATTTTTTCTTGTGTGCCAAAAAGGCAGACTGAGTTCGGTCTCTTTTTTTACACGGGGATGCTTGAATACAAATGCCTGCTGCAATACTGTTGTTAAACTTGCCAAAGGAAAAACAATTGACCGGGCGTGGGGAATAAAACCAGAACAGGTGGCGAGATTTTTGCAAACCCTTCCTGAAGATCATATCCATTGTGCGGAACTTGCGGTGGGGGCTTTATATCTGGCTTTAACAGATCTTACATCTAAAATAGACAAAAAATAAAGAGAAAGCCTCGTGTTGGTATGGCTGGAGAATGAAGAATATTCTCCAGCCTGTTATGGAGGTTAGAGGGCTGATTCAGGATGGAAGACATTTACGTTTTTTAAATCATCTCCCAGGTATTCTCTTTCATTGGGCCCCAATATACCCAATGACAGGCAGATTAATGTCCACAAATGAACAACAGGGTAGTTACTCCCATAATGTTCACTTAATTCATGGATCTGGGCATGACAATTGTGACAGCCTGCGATGCAGTAGTCAGCCCCGGTAGCCTTAATCTGATCGTCTTTTATTTTTCCATATTCAAGGCGCTGTTCTTTAAAACCTGATTGAAGAAACCCTCCTCCGCCACCACAACAATAGTTGTTGGATCTGTTGGGTTGCATATCGACAAAGTTTTCTTCTCCAACAACGGATTTGACAACAAATCGTAAATCATCCGCTATGGGGTCTCCGTAACCTTTTCTGACAATCTGGCAAGGATCCTGTACGGTGAATTTTATACCAAGGTCTTTATTCCAGTCGGAATTGACCTTTAATTTTCCTTCACGAATCCATTTTGCATAATATTCATATATATTTTTAACTTCAAATTTATGTTCAAGATTGAATTTTTTCAGTCCGGCCCGGACTGAGAATGTAACGTGACCTCACTCGGTATTGAGAAAGATTTTTGTGTCAAGTTTATTGGCCTGTCCCACAGTGGTGCTGGTGATCTGTTTCCATGATTTATCATCCGCTAAAAACAGGCAGTAGTTTTCACCTGCCCAGCCCTTGCTGCCATAGGTCCAGTCCACCCCGGCAAGATGCAGTATTTTCCATAAAGGAACCATTTCATCTGGTTCCGTCACAGGCTCTCTTGAATTCTGGTTGAGGAAAAACTGGGCCCCTTGTTTATCGATGGGTGCCTGCATATCGGCGAATTCGGGTTGCGCTTCCTGGTACTCTTCCAATACATCCTGAACAACAAATTCAAAGTCTTCAGGTGAAGCCCCCATGGCACTGGTGCTTTCGTTTCGAAGTGCCATGTCGCAGGAATCCAGGATTCCTTTTGGCCGCTCTTCTCTGGGTCGAAGAGTCCTGGCGTTGAAAACCAATTGCGGGATATCAATCTGCATGGGGCACACATAAATACAGCGCTGGCACATCGTACACATCCAGGGCCAGTCAGACTTGATGATCTCTTCATCCATCCCCAGTGCAGCCATCCGCAAGAATTTTCTGGGATCCATATTGTCTAATCCTGTGGCTGGACACCCCGAGGCGCATGCGCCACAAGTTAAGCATGCGTTTAAATTGCCACCTTCCGGCAGTAATTTTTTGACCTTATCCAAAAAAATGCTTTTTTTCTTCTTATTGCCAAGTTTTATGACAGCAACCGTCATTTGCTAATCCTTTCTGTTTTATATCTCCTGTTAATATCGAATGCTTTTTGTTGAAGTTCAATTTTACCGAAAGCCAACTTGTAATCATTCAAATCTCTATTAGAGATATCATACTGTATGCCAGGAACCATGAGTGCTAAGTGAATTTTA
>JAKIUJ010000056.1 GCA_021647625.1 Desulfobacula sp. | reverse complement strand
TTCCAAGTCCTTCTTTTATAAGTCTGTAAGGTCTTAAAACATGATAAAAAAATAATAATGAATTCGGTAAAGGATACTTGTCCCATTCCCTTATCGTCGGCTGGAAAAGAAGATAAAAGAAATACTTTATGCCATCCAGCAGGCTGTCCCGGACGCGAAAGTGTATGGGTGAAAATCTCCAGCTGAGACTCTCAGCAAAAGCCATATCGCTGTTTTCAATTTTTCCAATGATATAATTTGAAAGTTTTTTTAAACCAATATTATCAGCAATGGCTGTTTTAACAGTCATGGGTAAATCAGTATTAAAAAAATAACGGGCAAGCACCAGCCCCAGAAGCACCATCCTTTTACATCTCAATGATTTGGCTTTTTGAAGGACATTATCCCAGTCTCCAATTTTATTGGATTCTATAATTTTTGCCACAGAGCAGATCATCTCCAGCTTTTCCCAGCAATGACTGGTCCCATGAATGCAGAGGTGAATTAAAGTGTCTTCATTGTTTAAGGTCTTGATCTCTTTTCCAAGCATCATTGTGTGTTGAAATGATTTTTCTGATGCAGGGAAATACATTGGTTCCAGGTTATATCGCCCGCTTATCTCCCAGTGAAGATCTATATTAATAGTCCCTGTTTTATTCTTCAACTGGAAAAAATTTTCTTTTTTAAGGTAATAATTTATCTGGGATTCCGGAATAGTGACGCTGGTTCTAAATCCTTGGTCTATCAGAAGGTTTCTGGCAGTTAAAGCGTCTTTTTTTTTGACAAGAATATCAAGATCGGCAAATGTTCTGACCCCGATATCATGATAAATTAACCAGGATTGAATCGGTCCTTTAAAAGGAATTGCAGCAATATTGTTCCGGTTAAATAAATTTAAAACTTTTATTAAACCTGCACCTAAAAAAAGATTTCTTGAACTGCTCTGAAAATAATGTGTTTTCAATTGATTCAATACGGTTTTCGGGATGAGTTTTTCGCAATCAGTTTTTAAGCTTAAATATAAAATATTGATTAACCCGTGCTTTATGGCAGTGTCGGCAATGATCTGCCAGTCAATCTTATCTTTGATATATTCTTTTAATTCTTCTGCCTGAAGATTTTTTGGGCTTATCCTTGCACAATAAAGGACAAGCTTCATTTCTTTATCTGGCAAGTGTGTCTTCATAAACCTCGATTGTCTGTTCTGCTATTTTTTTCCAGTTATATTTTTCTTCTATCTGTGACCTGAAATGTGCTTTTTCCTTTTCAGTAATTTTATTGACAAGACAATACTCCATTTTATTTTTCAAATCATTCACATTACCGCATTTGAAATATCTTTTCGGGGAAAGATTGACCTCAAGATTTGCCGGGATGTCAGATACAAGCACGGAAAGTCCATAGCTCATGGCTTCCAGCAAAGCGATTGGATGACCTTCATGGTATGAGGGCAGCACAAAAAGTTCAGCATGGGAAAAAAGCTGGTTTAAGGGATCGCCTGTAATGTATCCGGTTCTGATAATTCTTTTATCCTGATCTATCATCTGCTTCAGGTGTTTACTGTATTTTGTTTCATGATCAGCATCGCCGGCTATAACTAATCTACAGTCGGTTTCTATTGTCTGAAATGCCTTTACAAGCAAGTTTAGACCCTTCTCCTGGCTAAATCTTCCCACAGCTAAAATATATTTTTTATCAAGGGCTCCGATTTGTAGAAGGTAATCGGAATTTATCGATGATACGTTGATTTCAACACCATTAGGAATATATTCTGTATTTTTCCCAGCAGATAGCCTCCTTTGCTTTTCTGAAACAAAAATAATTTTATCAGAAAAACGTTCAACAATTTTTTCGGCAGTTTTTAATAATAACCGTGCAAACATATTCCATTTACTGTGCAGATAGTTTGGGCTATGATATGTTACAATAGCTTTTATATTGAACGTTTTCAATAATGGAAGAACGAGTGCGGGACCAATATTATGGATATGCACAATATCCGGTTTTTTATAAATACATATAAGTGACGCTAATATAGAGTGTACTATTGTTTCAAAATATTTATTTTTGATTGTCCATAAATCCTGAAACTGCAATGCACCAAAATTTTTTTGATCATTTTCAGAAGTAATATATGGTAATCTTCGGAAAATTTTTACAGAACAATTCATGTTTGAAATAAGAGGGTATAATGACTCGCAATGCTTTTCAACACCGCCCTGGATTTTAGGGAACCCTCTTGTTCCGATGACATAAATTTTCATTTTTATTTAAAATCTGTTTTGATATTAAAAGCTAATTTTAATTTATTTTTTGCTATCCAGGAAATAGGTTTCCATGGTTTTCGAACCATATCATGTCTTTCTGTTACAATAAAACAACAATCTTTTTTGCAGGTCTTAACTTTTTGCATTATTGTTTTTGCATTATTAGAATCCATTATATCATCAAATGAAGCGTCCTTAAGATTGCCCATGATCCACTTTTCGTTAGATCCATTACAAGGAGTTATGTTTCCCCATGGATCTACAAAGAAGAAATCTTCGCCCGCTCCACAGGGCGGTCTATAGTGTGAAGTTTCCCCACCCAGCCTTTTTAAAATACTTTTGTTGAAGTAAGCCCGCCCGTAGTCTTTCAATTTTCCTTTCAAACTGCTTCGCGGTGAGTGCAGTAATGATTCAATAAATTCTTTTTCCATTTGAACTGCTTTCTCGCGGTCAATTTCTACATTATCGAACTTATGAAAATACCAGGAATTATGCATCACTGAGTTGCCTAACTCAACGCCTAAATATGAGCAGAGTTCATGGAGTTTTACCAGGTCCTGAGAATTTTTATCACAAATTACCACAGAAAATCCGATATTCTTACATTTCGTTTTTTTTAGTCCCATAACAGTTCTCAAAGCCCTGTCAAAACCATCCGGGAGTCCACGCAAGCTGTCATTAATCTTAGGCAAACCCTCTATACTCACGCGTATTAAGATATTTGGATATTTTTCAGCCAATTCAATTATTTTATCTGTATTATAACCATTAGTGCTCAATTCAAGCAGGTAAGATTTGGGGTATAGGATGTCAAAAAAATCATTAATATCCTTTCGAAGTGTGGGCTCTCCCCCTGTAATATTAATCCTTAACCCATCAGGAAGTTTTTCCATCAATGATGGACTGATTTCTTCAGATGGTTTTGTAGGATATTTCCAGATATTGCACATATGGCATTTTGCATTACATCTAAATGTTGTAATAATACTGCCCTGGATGATATTTTTCATTTATTAACCTCAATGTTATTAGGTTTTTGAATTCAATTATGCATAATACTTCGATATATTTCCATCAATCTTTTGTAATGGGCTTCAGCATTTAATTTTTGTTCTACAAATGCACGGGCATTCCTGCCCATTTCAGGGATTTTATCTTTATTTTCGAGCATCAGGTTGATTTTTTTTTGTAAATCTTCTTTATCACCCGATGTATAGGTCAACCCGGTTTTCCAGTCCTGAACCAGCTCGGGGATACCTCCGGTTCTAGCACCCACGGCCGGTTTGCCCAGGGAAAAAGCCTCTATTACTGTACGAGGGTTGTTTTCATACCATTCAGAAGGAATGACAAGAAACATGGATTTTCTAATTTCATCATGGAGACCCTGTCCTGTCTTGTATCCCATGAACCTGACATTGTTTATGTTTTCATCCTTACATTTTTTTTCTAAATTTTCTTTAAGCGGGCCTTCCCCAATTATTTTTAAGTTTATATCTATACCCTTAATTGCGTCAATTAACGTCTCTATACCTTTTTCATGGGAAAGCCTTCCAACATAAACGATGCTGTTTTCCTGCCAGTCAAAGTCTGCCTCAAAAAACTTCAGATCCACGCAATTGAAAAGATGAATAACATCACCTTTCAGTCCCATCTCTTTAACTTTATTTTTCAGAAAACGGCTGGGGGATATATAGATGTCTATTTTATCATAGATCTTCAGTATCCTGTGATGAAGATACATTTCAGCCACATTAACCAGGCTTTTAACAAAACTCCCTTTGGTGCACCTGTTAACAGCACACATAATAAAATAGCCGTTTGCGCATTTCTCACACGGTTTTTCATTTAAAAGCATGGCATATGCAGGGCATACCATTTTATAGTCATGCATGGTCATTACTACAGGAATATTATATTTTTTTATCTCATCTAAAATGGAAGGACCTATTTGATGGGCAAAGTTGTTCAAGTGCACAATATCAGGCTGAAATTTTTTCAGCAGTGCTGACATATTTTTTTTAGCCTCAAAAGAGTAAATTATATTCATTGCAGCTTTTGCTTTGGCAGATATCCCACCGGAGGCATCATAATCAACCTGGGAGACAAAACAATCCTGATAAAGATAATCAGGATTGTTCGGATGTTCCATGCCCCAGAAAATCACTTCATGGCCATGGTTTTCAAGAATTTTGCCGGTGTCCAGAGTGCTGACGGCATCTCCGCCTTTTGGATAGAGGAATTTGTTAATTAAGAGAATTTTCATTGCAGATTTTTATTTTCGGATTTAGATGCTGGTTGTATCGAATTCATTGGATTGCTGACCGTATCTGATGTATTAGCTTTTTTTTAAAAGGTAATACATCAGATTTTTTTTTACTATAGTTTCCCAGGAAAAGCTCATGCTTTTTCTTCTGATTTTGCTTGAATCAAAAGCCTGGAGGTTTTGATAAATTCTGGTTAACCCTGTGCAGAACTCTTTTGCGGAATCATGTATCAATACTCCATTGGCCGGATTAATAATTTTTTTGTTTTCTGAAGTTATAGTGCCAACTACCGGCATTCCTGATAATAGATACTCAAAAGTTTTTGTAGGCGGCTGTACATCATAATAGCCTGTTAAAGGGATGTATGAAACCCCTATATTAGCAGCATTAAAGTATGAAGAAAGCTTTGTGTGTGGAACATGGCCTGAAAGATGAACAACTCCTTTTAATTGGTAATACCCAATAAGGTCTTTTAATTTTTTTTCTTCCTTTCCGGTGCCGCTTCCCACAATGGTATAGGAAATAGAGATTTCGTCTTTAAATTTGTCATAAAATTGTTTGAACCCATGAATGGTTATTTCAATATTTCGATTGTAAAGCGTGCCTACATAAAGCAGATTTATTTTGTCAAAACATTTATCTGTTTTTGAGAGAACATCAGCTCCCAGTGGAAGAATGTGAGCCTTATGGGCGATTTTCAGCTTTTCTGCCAGACTTTGAGAAATTACAGTGACATTTCGGAAAAATTTAGCCTCAAATTTGAGCAGTATATCCTGAACTATTCTTTTGATTAATTCAGGTTCTACTGAACCGGTTCTGATATCAAGGACAATACAGGATTTTGGCTTTAACAATCGTAAAGATAGAGAAATTCCCTTGAAATATTTAATAAAAACAATTGGCGATTTACCGTTTATTTCTATCAGAGCATGTTTTAAAAAATTCACACTGCGGGTTATAAATTTTTTTTTTCTGTTAATATATACCACCCTTACGCCCGGCATTTTAATCCTTGAAAGATTATGATCCCATCCAATATAGATAATTTTGTATTTATCCCTTAAATATTTGCAATAATAGTATGTGGCTGGATTATAACCAAATTGCTCAGAATTGATAATAACCAAATCAGGTTTCATATCAATTTCTCATGTTTTAATGCATAATGCTGTCTGTCGATCCAGATTGTTACGCCAAGCATAATGGTCATGAGTAAATTTGCCGGCTGAGAATTACGGAAAGAAGAGTTGTAAAAAAAGAAAAGCAGTGTCAAGCCAAGTCCTGAACTGTTGCAAATGGCAAAAAAACGATCCTGAGATGATAAAATTGTTGATTTTGCAAAGTATATACATTTTTTAAAACTCACTGCAAAAGGAGCTATAAACAGAATAAATCCAGCTATACCCATCTCCCACAATACCTGGGATGCTGTAGTCAAACCAGTTCCGTACAAGGGGTAGCGCAATGTAATTTTTCCTGGGTTGCTTAATCCATCTTCTCCTGAAATGGTTGCATCCGCCCCGTGTCCAATAAGCAACTCAATCGGACTTTTTTTGTTTGCATTCCACCAGAAAATCAGACAGGTAAGTCGGTTCAGACGATATTGTCCGTAGCCGCTTTCTCCGATATTGTATGATAGTGTAGATCGCCAGGTTTTAGAAATATTTTGCCCATATGATGTTGTCATCTGCAGGGTAAACCATAGCATTGTACTGCTGATTAAGAGAGCACAACAACCTAACAGGAATTTTTTCAAAAATCCTGCTTGAACAGAAAAAATAGCAATTATGCTGCCCATCAGCATAAAAATAAAAGCAGCCTTTGTTTCATTGAGAAATAAGGGTATGAGAAAATAGAGTGAAAATAATACAAATTTTACTCTGTTTATCTTTTTTTTATCATACGCGATGAGTATTCCTATTAAAATAATACATGTAAATAATGCGTATATCCCGGAACCCCCTCCCTGCCAGCTTGTACCGAATGTACCATTTACTGCATCAAGTACTGCTGTACTTTGAGTTTGGGCTATGTCTTTGACTTTTGGAACAATAAAAAAATATTGCCATAATGCTATGGGAGGTTGCACAAAAGCGATTAATGTAAAGGCTTTGATTATCTGGCTGGAAAATGATGGAAATAAAGGGTAAGTCAGAAAAAATAGAAGTATGGGAAAAAACTGAAAATTATTTTTCAGGCTGATAATTAACTGTTTAGTTGGGATATTGTTGATTATAGAAAAAATAATAACGTAAAACAGAAATGCTGTAAAAAGAAAAAATATAATATTTGATCGAAATTTAATTTTCCGGCGATTGAAAGCCATATTCAGCAGTAAATAAACAGCCAGCACAACAGACAGTAAATTGACACCCCAGCGAAGATTATACATTCCTGGAATATATGAAACAGCTATTCCGGCTAGCATGGCACCATAAAAAAGTATCCAGAAACATTTAACAGGGTTGTTAAACAGAAAAAATCCAAGAAACAACCCGGGTACAGCCAGCACTATCATTATGGAATCGCTGGCGATGATTTTCTGGATTATCAAGGCATAAATTAGAGCCACAGTTGTTGTCAGGACAATATGTTTTGCTGGTGAAAGATTCATAGTGACAGTCAAATCAAATAAAGTGTTATTTTTTTCCCCCGTGCCTTAAAAAAGCAAATATAGTTGTATCAATTTTTGTTTTTTTATATGCAAAATAAGCTTCCATAAACATTCTTAATGCCACTGCCATTGCAGTGGCACAGGCAGCTCCCAAAATACCATATGCAGGTATGAGTATGAAGTTTAAAATGATATTGGCACCAGCACCTACACCTATGGCAGCGGCAGTGTAACGTTCAAAATGGCTCATGGTTAATACTACTCCTCCCCTTCCCAGAAAAGCAAGAGATAGATAACCGCATGATAGAATAACCAGAGGAAGCCATGCTTCTTTATATTCAATTCCATAAACAAAATTTATCAACTCCTGACCCATCAATATGTATATAGCGAACAATGGCAGAGTGAATAGAAGAACCAGCCAGATACTTTTACTGATAACGGTTTGGAGCATATGTTTTTGTTTTTGCGCCCACGCCTTGGCTGCTAGGGGGTTAATGACCGAGTCAACTGCCATAACTCCAAAAAGCATGAGCTGCCCGCCACGTTGAGCCACTCGATAAACCCCTACTTCAGATGATTCTCGTAAATATCCCAGCATAATTAGATCAATCCTGGTATTAATAATCAGTAAAGAGCTGACCAAAAGGAGAGGCAAAGCTGATTTGAGCCATTCATGGGAAAAATATTCTGCTTTGCTCTGGGTGACATCAACAGGAAGGTATTGCTTTTTTTTTTTTTGCATAAACAGCAGAGCCAAAGCCATGCTGGCCACTACAAAAAATAATAAATTTGTGAGATTAATACAGCCGGGGAATATGACATTGGCACCTATAAGAAAAAGCAGCAAAAAGCCGGAGCCAACAAGAATGCTTAAAATCTGGGAGGGGATTATTTTTCCAAGGCCTTGAATGGCGCTGTCCTCCTGCCTGGATAAGGCATCTATTAAGAGCAGGCTTGCAGCAGCCAGAATAACAGCAAAAGGTAATTGACCCCCGGCATTGCTGTTCCATATATAGAAAAGCAGGATCGCAATCAGCATAAACGGCAGACTCATCAGGGTTGTTGCCCGACATGTCCAGGCAAGCACTCCACGGACTCTGCCATATCTTTTTGTGCTTATCCCTGCTGCCACTTCCCTTAAAATAAGGGCCGGCGTGCCAAACAGGGCAATAATGGTAAGCAGCTCTGCAACAGTGATCAGGAATGCGTACTGACCAAATTGTTCAGGCCCGAGCATCCGTGCAAGGAGAATGCTGGTAGAGACGGTAATGATAATGCCTGTAATACGGCAGATAATTCCTGCTGATACATTTTTTGTAAAATTGTCAGTGAAAAAAGATATATTCATTCTATAGCTCGTAGTAAGTGAAATGATGCTTGTTTTAACATTATTAATAGGAAGACGGTATTTATTCATCTGCGATGAACTATAATTCATTGAGGATATTTATAAATTTTTTACTAATCACAACTGGATCATAGTATTGTACTGCAAATTTTTGATTTGCTGTACCAATATTTTTTCGAGTTATATCTGATTCAACAAATTCGTCTAAAATATTTATTAATGAATAAGGTTCTTCAAAAATTTGTTTTTCTATACCTGATTTGCAAGCTGTATAGAGAATGATTTGTTTTACGTGTTTTAGTTGTTTACCATCTCCCGCAATTATCCAACACCAGTCAGGGTGAGAAGATAAAAAATCTATGACGGGTTCATGGTAATGTAAAACAGCATCGCTTTTCCTGTAATAACGAAATGCTGTTATCGTTGTGATGATATGAAAATTTTGATTGATTTTAAATTGTTTTTTAAAAGGTAATGGTAGCTGTCGGATATTATTAGCAATAGATACTGTTGGTTTAAATAGTGTGCGAATCTTCTTTGCCTCAATTGTGGGGCATTCGTACAGTATCTGGGATTTGCAGAATGTTGAAACGGTCAAAATTAAATCAGACAATGCAAAAATTTTATTTCTTAAAAAAAATAAAAAACAGATTTTTCAGATGCCTTGAGATTTGATTGTCATATATAATATCATCTAAATATTCGTTATTCATTCCTCCTCGGACTCGGACTCTGGCTATGGTATTTATATTCAGCTTTTTGGCCATCAGGCATAGAAACAGCACTTCAATACTAAAACCATCAAAAATAATATGGGTGATATTTTTGGTTTTCAAGAAAGTGTATATTTGTTTGAATTTAATTATGTTATTTCTGCTGTATTGCGTTTTTCGGATTTTGTGATCGACAAGATTCAGTTGTTTTTTTAGCGTTTTAAAAAATATGCCTTTTGTCCTGAAAGTGGCGAACCAGTATATTTTCATAGGCATGTTATTTTTCCCCAATTGTGACTCCTTTGAAACGAAGATGTTTTATCAACCTGTCGGAATTACTTTTAACGTACAAGTTTTTAAACTTTTCAAATAGAGACATAATAACTACGATATTGATTTGTTTTTAAAGTATTGAACAGTTTTTTTTATTCCTTTATTCAGGTTCCAGTTATGCTGCCAGCCCAATAGCTTTGTTGCCTTGCTTGTATCAGAAAAATTGCGCATCACATCCCCAACTTGTTTTTCACCATGTTTAATTTGGATATCCGCAATACCTGCCTGGTTTAAAACTGGAATTAGAATATCCACCATTTCGCTGACAGTGGTTTCCTTGTTAGTGGCTATTTGGAAAGTCTCACCACCAATGTCAGGAACTGTCCGGGCCAGTTTGATGGCACGGATTAAATCATCAATATAAATAAAGTCTCTTGTCTGGGTGCCGTCCCCATATATTACAAGGATTTTTTTTTCCATGGCCAGTTTGATAAATTTGGCTACTACAGAGTTTTTGTGCCCGGAGCCCGGGCCATATACGTTTCCAAAACGTAAAGCAATTGTTTCAATCCCAAAAGTTTTATAATAGGCAGAGCAGTATCCCTCTCCGGCCAATTTGCTGGCACCATAGGGTGAAACAGGATGTGGTGCAAGTTCTTCATGTATCGGTGGATCGCATTCTCCGACAGGCGCACCGGACGATGCAAAAATAAATCGTTTAACATTGTTGTGCCTTGCTGCCTCAAGCATATTGAAAGTCCCGATGACGTTATTTTTCATGTCAGCTTCAGGATCTTCCACCGAAGGGCCAACGCCTGTGTTTGCTGCCAGGTGGACAATAACATCCATTCCCTTTGCTGCATTCAGGCAGGTGTCATAATCTTTAATGTCGCCAACCATGAGTTCTGTTTTGTCATTTGTTGGGTTTGTTTCGGTGAAGTCACAAATGCTGGACAGGTCATTTTTGGTGCCCACTGTCAGGTTATCAAGAACACGGATAAAGTGGCCGCCTTCAGTTACAAGATTTTTTATCAGGCTTGTGCCTATAAAACCACAACCTCCTGTGATCAGCCATTTAAGTGGTTTGCTTACTGCCATTTGACACCTCTGAATATTGAGGATTCTTTAATGGTACTTTTGTATTTCAACACGGTTTCCATCATTTGTGCAAGTACATCCTCAGTTAAATAATGTGGTTTCAGCCCCAGGTCGAGTAGCCCTGTATGGGCCGGGTTGTAATAATGATCTTCTGCTTCTTTGCGTGGGTTGGACAAAGATTTTATTTTAACATCAAGGTTGAATTTCTTTCCTGCGTGCTGCACTTTTTCTGCCAGTTGATTCACGGAAAAGGTTTCCACAAACTGGTTGAAGATTCTCAGCTCTCCTTTTTTTGCCGGGTTGTCTATGGATAATTTTACACACTGGAGGGTGTCCCGGATATCCAGGTAGCCCCTGGTCTGGCCGCCTTTACCATATACGGTTAATGGATAGTCAGCAACCGCCTGTACGATGAATCGATTGACCACAGTGCCGAAAAGCTCGTCATAATTAAAAAAAGGAAATAGGTTTTCATTGCCCTGATTTTCATCAGTGTGAAGGCCGTACACTGGACCCTGCATGAGATCGGTGACTTTGAGATCCCACATCCTGACATAGAACCAGAGCAGGTCTGTATCCATCACCTTGGTGGTGTGATAGAGACTACCGGCCTGTCTGGGGTAGAGAAATTTCTGGTTTCTGCCTTTGTGGTCTATGTTTATCCAGCCTTCTTCAATATCGATGTTTGGGGTGCCATATTCACCCATGGTTCCCAGTTTGATAATGTGGGCATCTGGTGCATATTCCTTTACTGCAAAGATAACATTAGCTGTTACATTAATATTGTTTTTTATTGTGAGTGTGGCTGTGTTCCTGTTGAGCATTGAGTATGGTGCTGAAGGCTGCTCTGCATAGTGGATAACCACCTCTGGTTTTGTCTGTATAAATAGATTGCTGATAAAATCCCATTCGCACAAGTCCCCTATGTAAACATCAACCTTATGCCCGGATATTTTTTTCCAGAGTTTTACACGGTCATGGAGGTTGGGAACATTAAATAAAGATTCAGAATCTTCTTCCCTGCATATATTTCTTCTAAGGTAGTTATCTGCAACAGCAACCTTGTGACCGCCTGCTGTTAAATTCATGGCTGTTGGCCACCCAAGGTAGCCATCTCCGCCTAATATCAGTACACGCATTTCTTTCTCCTGTCTTTCTATTAAGGCCAATATCTCTTATCCGGATGGGCGGTATCTTTACATTCATCAAGAAGGTTATTGGAAAATAGAAAGTCTCTAAGCTGCTCTTTTGTTAAAGCGGTTTCATTTGAAGAATTATAAGGGTTGGTAACCGTTTCATTTATAATATTATCATAGGTGTCTTCGTTTTTATTATATAAGCTTTCAAAGGCAGGCTTAACAGCAAAATAATTTTCCAGTTCAAACGCACGTCTTGTTTCTTCATCACTCATCAATTCTTCATACAGTTTCTCACCGGGCTTTGTTCCGATAATCTTTATTTTTATATCTTCAGGGGCATGACCAAAAACAGGGGCCAGGTCTTCAATCATTACCTCGGCCAGATCCTTAATCCGGATAACCGGCATTTTAGTAATGTATACGTGTCCGCCAAAAGCAATTTCTGCAGAATTAATGACCAGTTGGACAGCATCTTTAATGCTCATGATAAAGCGTGTCATCTCAGGGTCAGTGAGTGTTATAGGGCCACCTTTTTTTATCTGTTCTTTAAAAATCGGGATTACTGATCCCCTGGAGCCTAGAACATTTCCAAAGCGGGTTGAAGCAAATATGGTGGTCTCATCCCGCTGATTACTGTTGGCTGCAGTAAGGATACGTTCTCCCATGAGTTTTGAGGTGCCCATGACATTTGTTGGGTTTACAGCTTTATCAGAGGAGGTGAAAATAACTTTTTTAACATTGCAGACAGAGGCTGCTTTGATAATATTTTTAACACCCAGTATATTGGTTTGGATCGCTTCAAAGGGATTTCTTTCACACAAGATAACATGCTTAAGTGCAGCGGTGTGGAATACAATATCAATATCCTGCATCATCCGAGTCAGTTTTTCACAGTCCCTGATATCTGCCAGGGCAAACCGCGCGTTTTTGTGAGATAAGTGTTTTTGTTCCTGGAAAAAAAGTTCGCTTTCATTATTGTCAATTCCTACAATTTCAAGTGGGCTGTGGTCTTTGAGGAGTTGTCGTGTAAGCTCACTACCGACAGTGCCGCAGGCCCCGGTGATCAAAATACGTTTTTGATTTAAAAATAATTTCATGTTTAGCCTTATTAAATTTGATTGTTGTAAGCCTTTTTCTTTCAGCTTTTTAGAAAGGGCTTTGCGGGCCTTGTCTTCACCATGTACCAGCCGGATCTCCTCTGGTGGTTTCGGCATTGCGTTTACCCAGTTGATCAGGGTGTTCTGGTCTGCATGGGCAGAATATCCTGAAAGGGTATGGATACCCGCCTTTGTCGGGGTTTTCTTTTCTATGATCTTGCGGCCTGGTGTGCCTTTTGCCTGGTAGCCCACAAAGAAGATATCGTTTTGGGGGTTGTTGAGTCCGTTTTCAAGATGGTCGACTATGCGGCCGCCGGTGCACATGCCGGAACCGGCTATGATGATGGCCGGGCCTTTTATGTTTAGAAGCTTTTTGTGGTCTTTATATCGTTCTACGGCATAGAGATTTTTAAAATCTATGGGATGGTCGCCTTTTTTCTTAAGGTCTTTTGCTTCTTTGTCCCAGAAGTCTTCCAGGGTTGCATAGGTACTATTTGGGTCTATTTGGGGTCGGACCAAGCAAAATAACATAACACACTGTTAATATATAACATTTTTTTCTTTAACCTTCAAAAATAGCTCTTAGAGCACCCATTTTAATACCGAAATGAGTCTTTTAAGAAAATGGGTCTTTTTTCTGCATTAGGCATCAAATAGAATCACACATTGGAGCGTTGGGGTAATTCTTAAATGACTTTGAGCCTTAAATCTGTGTCCTATTAATGGGACGCGGATGGATTCAACTTTGTTCCAGGCAATGGTTTCTCCTAAGCCCGAAGTGTTTTCAGATTTCTGTTTTTCTTATCTCTCGAAGAGTTTTCAAGATCGGGAAAGTCTGATTTTTCTGTTTTGGTTTGAATGTCCAAATTAAATATGCTTTTTCAGGTTGATGCAGGGCATGATTTCCTGGCGCGGGCCGGTACGCTTGTTCTGTTGTTATTGTTTATTTAAATCACACAGAATTTTTGATACTGTGTTGTGAAGGTCTTCAATATTTTTATCACAAACAGTGAAAATGATTTCTGCATCAATGCTGAAGTATTGATGGCTAATTATGTCACGCATTGACTTGGCGCCTTTCCAGTTAATTTCAGGATAAGCTGATAATAATGATCCATTTGTGATTTTATCAATATTCTTTAGTGCTTCGCCAATTGCTATTAAAAGCATACAAATTGAATCTAATTTTTCCATGCCTTCAGGAGAATTTGTAAAGAAGGCAACTGTCTTCACGGGTTTGAATCTATAAATTACTTTCTCAGTCGCTGTGAAAATCTGTTTTAATATTTCTTGAACAAGTTCTAAATCATACATATATAGCTTCTTGCTGTATTCTCTTTTTTAGAAAGTCATTAATGCCATCATGTAATCGGATGATGTCAATCGGTATTCCAAACTCTTCTTCAAGCTCGGTTTTAATTGTTCCCAGCATAAACAAGTCAGGCGTTTTCTGTTCAACTAAAATATCAATATCTGATCCTGCATGGTTCGTATCCCTTGCCATAGATCCAAAAAGCCCGATTTTTGAAAACTGATAGCGGGATTGGTTTTCTTCTTTATACTGTTTTAATTTTTTTATTATTTCGGTGCGATCCATAGGACCTCCAAAATTCAAGTTATTTGATTAGTTTTAATCATAGACCATACACCCAAGAAGAACAACTTCATTTCTTTAGGGGGTCAAGTCTTTATTTGACTCTTGCCATGGTTTATTGAACATTATACAAAGCTCCAACGCTAAATATTGTTAATTTCAAAGGCGAACCCATTCACCAGGCATGCTCGTTCAATGAAAGATCATACACCGGTAGAAAATTAAACGCAGCATTTCCGGGTCTGATAAGAGATTTCAATCTATATCCCATAAGCCTTATCATGTGGGCCAAGCAGGACAAATTTCAAAGTTTCATCTTCTGTGCCTTTGCAATCGGAACATAGAACAACGGTGTTATCCTTTTTTTTTCGGCAAACAGCACAATAAAGATAAATAATGATAAAATTGCGCTTAACCGCGCATGAATAAAAGCCTTGCCAATTTCCCTTTAGCGGTTCACCAACAGCAACAGGGTTTTCTATTATCATATCTACTTTTTTTTTAACCGATTGTTTGATTGATGAATGTTTTTTTATGGCTTTTAAAAAAGCAGATTCAAATTTTATATCCATCAGTCCCCGAAAACATCATGATATGAGTGCCAGGTTGATGTTCCTTCCTGTAATTTCGTTTGAACTTCGATCATGCTTTCATTAAAAATAGGGTTAGAAAGGATCTCGTTCGTCTCTTTACCTTCAGTTCTTCGTTTAAGTGACAAAATATATTGTGTGACAATATTCGCAATGGTAGTACGATTTTCAGCAGCATATGTTTTTATAAAATCAGCAAGATCTTTATCGGTACTGATATTTAATCGAGTTTTTGGCATAGTCTCCTCCAGATCAATAAATAATTCTTGCGCCCATTATACACCTATTAGGCGCAAAATTAAAGAGGCGGTTATTCATTATACTCAAAGGTTTTTTAGCCATGGGCCTGGCGCAGGTGATCTTTTTTTGCATCTTCAAAGTCTGCTTTGACCATTTCTTTGACCATTTGCTCAAATGAGATCTCAGGTGTCCAGTTCAGTTTTTGTTTGGCTTTTGAAGGATCTCCCAAAAGTGTTTCTACCTCTGTGGGCCTGAAATATGTTGGGTCTACGGCAACGATTTGTTTGCTGGTTTTTGTATCATATCCTTTTTCATCGATGCCTGTGCCTTCCCAGGTGATGCCTATGTTGAGTTCTTTTGCGGCGATGTTGACAAAGCCTCTTACAGAGTATTGTTTCCTCGTGGCAATGACAAAGTCTTCGGGTTTGTCCTGCTGGAGCATGAGCCATTGCATTCTGACAGAATCTTTTGCATGGCCCCAGTCTCTTTTGGCATTCAGGTTGCCTAAATAGTGTTTGAACGAAAACCCACCCATCTGCTTCGTTGCTGCAAAATCCTGAAATCCTCATGTACTATAGTACACTCCAGTTTCAGGATTTCTTGCGCCTTGCATATGGGCAACTTTTCGCCCAAACACGGGTTTTCGGTCAGCCACTAGATAAATATTTTACCACAAAGAGCATAAAGCTCACTGGGTTGCTCATTTTATTGGTTCAGGTTTTCCAGATACCACTTAGCGGCTTTGTCCATTCCGGATCGGACTGAAAATTCCGGCTCATAGCCAATGCGGTTCTTTGCCTTGGATATATCGGCAAGGGAATGACGGACATCTCCTGCTCTGAAATCCCGGTATTGAGGTTTTGCTTCTTTAGCCGATGCATTGGCTGCAAGAACACGATCCTGAATGAGTTGGTAAAGTTCATTCAAGGTTGTTCTTTCACCAAAAGCGACATTATAGATCTGGTTCGTTGCTACCTCATCTTCAACTGTGGCAGACAAAAGATTGGCCTGGACACAATTGTCAATAAAACAAAAATCCCTGCTGGTTTCTCCGTCACCATTGATGAAAACAGGTTCATTTTGTATCAGGCCTGCAAACCATTTGGGGATGACTGCTGCATAAGCACCGTTCGGATCCTGGCGCTGTCCGAAGATATTGAAATATCTCAGGCCGATGGTTTTGAATAGATAGGTCTTAGCGAAGACATCGGCATAAAGTTCGTTCACTACCTTGGTTACGGCATATGGAGATAAGGGTTTGCCGATTCTTTCTTCTATTTTTGGCAAATCCTGGTGATCTCCGTAGGTAGAGCTTGAGGCGGCATAAACGAACCGTTTTACTTTGGCGTCTCTTGCTGCAATTAGTATATTCAAAAAACCTGTGATATTGTTCTCGTTGGTTAAAATAGGGTTTTCAATGGAACGTGGCACGGAACCCAAGGCCGCCTGGTGCAGGACATAGTCTACATTTTTGCAGGCTTTGTGGCAGTCTTTAAGATTGCGGATATCACCATTAATGAATGTAAAGTTTTTCCATTGGTCCTTTGATACAAGAGATTCCACTTCATCAAGATTATGCTGATGGCCGGTGGAAAAATTATCAAGACCAATAACGGTCTGATTGAGTTTAAGCAGGGTTTCTAAAAGGTTTGAACCAATAAATCCAGCCACTCCGGTTATAAGCCAGGTGTGTTTTTCGTTCAAAAATTGTTGTTGAAGTTTTTTATATTGTGTCGGCATTTAAATAAATCCTTTCCGGCTGATATAGAGCATCACCTGCTGGGCTGCTTCATCCGGGGTCAGGTTGGAGGTGTCTTGTGTATTGTAAACGGCCCGGGCTTCTTTTTTAATATCAACGGGCCAGATGTCTTCGATGTTTAATATGCCTAAAAGAAAGCCTTCGGCATCCCGCAGTGTCACGGACTGACCGATCTCAAAGCTGGCAGCCTGGCTTTCCGGGACATCAAGACAAATGGGGATAGGCCACAATTTTTTTGATTCAAGACGCATACGGTCTAAAACAGATTCATAGTCAATCTGTTTCATGAATCCGGTTAAGGGAGAAAAACCCCCGGTTGTTAAAAGCTCTGCCCGGGGTTGATTGACAAGTAGATTTTTCAGTTGATTTGAATTCATTGTTTTAGGCTTTCACAAATGAGTAACATAGCTCCGCACTGTCGGTTACATATGGCTATGCCCCGGTTAATAATTTTTTCTATTCTAAAATCAACAACTATGTCATGGTTCAAAGTTTGTAAAGAGAATTTGCAGGAAATTAATCTTTTTCATATTCGGATAGATTTTATTTTATGCTGAGGCTAATTTTGATGCCATTTCAAAAAGTCCGATCTACTGCGTTGCAGCTTTTTGACAGACACTCAACATAACTAGTGCCTGACCGAAAATTCCTTGTCTGGGCGAAAAGTTGCCCATATGCAAGGCGCAAGCAATCCTGAAACCGGAGTGTACTATAGTACATGAGGATTTCAGGATTTTGCAGCAACGAAGCAGATGGGTGAGTTTTCGTTCAAACACTAACTATATTTATTGTTGAGTTCCTGTAAACAATCTCTTGCCTTGTATATCGAACTTTTGTGTTTAACCATTGGAGCTTTAACCATTGGAGCTTTAACCATTGGAGCTTTAAATGGACTTTTTACGAGTCCATCATTATTGACGTATCAGGTTTGTATTATTCTTTTGCGTTTCGGTGTGCCTGGGTCAGGCGCTGTTTTAAATATTCTATCTCTTCCTTATCGTATTCATACAGATCAAAGCAGTATCCGTCTTCACCAAGCAGCCCTTCGGGAATCAGATCTCCTGCTTCATCCGGATCTGTGATCATTTCACCGTAAAAGCAGACAGACAGCCATAGTTCTTCTGGTTCATCATCAATGACATCCACCATGGCAAACAGGGATTTATCCGTCTGATTTTTGTGTCTGG
Source organism: Desulfobacula sp. (assembly GCA_021647625.1). GTDB lineage: Bacteria > Desulfobacterota > Desulfobacteria > Desulfobacterales > Desulfobacteraceae > Desulfobacula. The sequence continues at coordinate 3,308 of JAKIUJ010000056.1, read as the reverse complement.
GGCGCAGGGAATAACTGACCCCGGGCCTTTGGTTAAAATCAAAGGTGATATCTTCAAGGGTTTTCAAATGGTCATAGATTTCTATAAAGGCCTGCCGTGTTTTTGTATCGGTTTCTTTCCAGCTATGGATGAATGTATCTATTTGTTTCATTTTTTTATTCCTTCATGTGGTTGATAAGGTGGCCAAGCTCAGGGAAGATCAGGTTGTTGCAGGCGAGTTTGCAGGCCTTGATGCTGCCGGGCATGCAAAATATCAGGCTGTTTTCGATGGTACCTGCCGTGGCCCTTGACAGAATGGCTGCGGAATCAATCTCTTCAAAACTCAGCTGGGCAAAAAGGGCACCAAATGCAGTGAGTTCTTTTTTAAAGAAAGGTTTTACCGCTTCTATGGTGACATCTTTGGGGCTTATGCCGGTACCGCCGGTCATGATGACAGCATTGGGGCATATTTTAGTGGTAACATGTTCGACAAGTTCCTGGATGGCATCTATATCGTCCGTGACCACCTGGTGGATCACCACTTCAAAGCCTTCTTTTTTAGCTTGTTTTTTTATCCAGGCACCGGATTTGTCCTGGGCCAGGCTCCGTGAGGTGGATACTGAGATAACAGCCACCTTGATGTCATCGGGTATGTTTTTTTTGTGTTCGTGCGTACTCATAAATTAATCCTGTTCTATATAAACGGTATCTTGTTTGTCATGTTCGGTCACAAGGACATTGATCATATCCCCATGCTCGGTGTTGATGGAGACGCCTTTGTAGTCCGCCTGAATGGGCAGTTCCCTGTGTCCTCGGTCTACCAGGATGGCAAGTTCAATGCGTGAGGGTCTGCCAAAATCCATAAGGGCATCCATGGCTGCCCGGATGGTCCTGCCGGTATACAGTACATCATCGACTAAAACGATGCTGATGTCATCCACGGCAAATGGAATGTTTGATGGCCTAACTGTGGGCTGATGGCTTATTTTTGTCCAGTCATCCCTATACATGTTGATGTCCATGCTGCCCACGGGCAGAGAAATATGCTCAATTTTTAAGATTTGATCGGCCAGTCGTTTGGCAAGATAGTCACCCCGGGTTTGGATTCCAACAAGCGCAAGGTTTTTTGCCCCTTTGTGCTTTTCTAAAATCTCATGGGCCATCCGTGTGATGATCCGTTTAAAATCCTGTTCATTCAAAATTGTTTTTTTCTTTTTCATGAAACGGCCTTCCCTTTATTGATAAACGTTTTTAAAATCAGTATCATCTTTTTTTATAGGGGGCAATAGCTTGATTTTAAGTTTGAGTTACTATAATTCAGTACTGGGGTAAAATTTGAGTTTTGTAATCACAGGGTGTGTTTTTGAATATGAAAGCATTTTAAATGAAATTTGACTGTACAGGTGTGATACTGGCGGGTGGAAAGAACAGCCGGCTTCCGGGTAAAAAAAAGACATTTCACAAAATTGGGAATACCATGATTCTTGAAACCATTCATGATATTTTTGAACGTCTTTTTAAAGAAGTGATTATTGTGGTGAATGACCCACAGGAGTTTGCCGATTGGGATATGAACATTGTAACGGATATTATTCCGGCCGGGTGTGCATTGGCGGGGCTTCATGCAGGATTGTTTTATGCAAAATTCGAACAGGCATATGTGACGGCCTGTGATGCTCCCTTTGTTAATTCAAGGGTAATAGAGTATATTGTGCAGCATGCGGATACCAAATATGATGTGGTTCTTCCCAGAACCAAAATGGGAACTGAAACCTTATCCGCTGTTTATTCAAAAGCTTGTATTCCTTTGATCGAGAAAAATCTGGAAAAAAACATTTTCATGATCAAAAAGTTTTTCAGAAAAAAGAGAGTAAAAGAGATCCCCATTGAAATATTAAGACAATGGGACCCTGAGACTCGGTTTATTTTTAATATCAATACGCCGGAGGATCTGGAAAAAGCAGAAAAGATGGCCCGATAAAAATATAGGGCTGTCTATAATTTCAAGGAGAAAGAAAATGAGTGCAATAACCCTTTTAGAGAAAATTAAACAACATCCGGATTATCATAAAGCAGGTATGATTTTGTGTCATAATGGCGTGGTTCGAGCAACTTCCAGGGAAGGGGAAAGGGTCACAGGGCTTAAGGTAGAAGTCAATCATGACATGCTTAAAGAAATTATCCAAGAACAAAAGAAACGCTCCGGCATTGTTGAAATTTTAATTGAGATTTTTGAAGACAAACTGCTGGCTGTGGGTGATGATGTCATGTTTATAGTTGTTGCCGGAGATATTCGGGAGACTGTGATCGGAACGCTGACCGATACGTTGAATCTGGTTAAGGCCAAGGTGACAAGCAAAACCCAATATTTTGCTGAGAAGTCGTAATCTTTTCAACTACTTCGTTAGGGTGCAAATTTAAATCTTCGATATACTATATTAGTATCCCTCAGGTTAAAATTTTCCCCTGCCTTGTATTTGAATAAAATTACAACTTCTCGATATACCTGAGTTGGTCCGGTTCTATAATTGAAGAAAATGGTGATTTCTTTGAATTGCTGAAAAATATGGCAAGAATATTGAAATTATAAGGATAAGCACAAATGGAAGATTTTACACACCTGGATAAGGCCGGTAGGGTCAGGATGGTGGATGTAGGGGACAAAAGTGAGACCCGCCGCGTGGCAATCGTCGGGGGTAAAGTTTTTATGCAGCCTGCAACCCTTGAAAGGATTATGGATGAAAAGGTAAAAAAAGGCAATGTGCTGGAGGCTGCAAGAATCGCAGGAGTCATGGCCGCTAAAAAAACCTCGGATCTGATTCCCATGTGTCACCCCTTAAATATTACCCATGCCCGGATTGATTTTGATTTTGATAAAGACAATTCGGCTATTAATATTGAGGCGGAAGTTTCATTAACCGGTAAAACCGGTGTGGAGATGGAAGCTCTGACAGCCGCGTCTGTGGCAGCGTTAACCATCTATGATATGTGCAAGTCCTATGATAGGGGCATGCGGATATCAGATATATATTTAAAGTTAAAATCCGGGGGCAAAAGCGGAACATATACTGCAACATAACTTCTCTTTTGAGAGTTTGAGTTTTTTAGGGATTGGGTTTTGTATCGGTGTACTGGTATGTGTGCTGCTTGCAAAATCAGGCATATTGATGCCCTCAAAAAAGTTCAAATCCTTTGCAGATGAAGCCTTGTTTTCAAATTCCAGCCGGTTTATGGAACTTGCAGATAAATATTTTTCTTCCTATGTAAGGGAAGCTGGAAACGATTTTGATGTCAAAGGCAATGAAATCTTAAAGATAGTCGAACCGGTC
>JAKIUJ010000291.1 GCA_021647625.1 Desulfobacula sp. | reverse complement strand
TGAACAGGAACAGGAGCCAGACCCTACATTTGCCATTGTCATGGATACAAAACCCGCTTTTGAAGAAAAACTGGGCATAGAAATCAGCAAAGGGGCCTATTCCATCTTATATAAATATCAATTTTCATCTGATATTTCGGATACCCTCAAAACCATTCTTGATAAGATACTGACAAACGGTATAGTTGCCAATAAGGAAATTCTGCTTAAGCAATCTCATAAGGGAATTATTTTAAGAACCATCGGGTCAAAAGAAGAAAGAACGGTAAATAATTTAAAAGTTTTTTACGGTCCGGACCAGGCCAAAACCATGGTTCGAGTTGAGGGCCAGCCCCTTTTAAAAGATGTTAATTACAACCTGTCCAACCTGATGGTTGATATTTGTCAGCGCCTGCTGCATCCGAATATAACCCTGAATAAAAGCGAAACTGAAAAAAGAATACTCCAGGCTGAAGACACAATCAAACCCATTTTATATCTGATCAAAGCCGGCGAAATGATCCTGCGGGAAGGGGAACGCGTGGATAAGATTCAGCTGATCAAACTATTAGCTTTGCAGGAACAGGTTGAAGAAAAAAATATATTTATTTCCAGCACAGGCATTGCTCTGATAACCTTTCTTACGATCCTGGTTGTGTATATTCTCTTTTTAAAAGACCACAAAAGATTAAAGACAGCGCATAATAAGCATATTCTTTTTCTTGCAGCAGGACTCGTCCTCTATCTGGTCTTTGCCAAATTCTCAACCTATATTGCCCACTCGGCCAATCCGGAACTGACCTGGGATATATCTTCCGTATCTTTTTTCATGATCATCCCGATTCCCGCTGCTGCCATGGTAACATGCCTTTTTTTAGGGTTTGATATTGCTGTCTATTTCACCATTGTTCTGTCTTTGTTGACCAGTCTTGCTTTTTCAGGCAGTTTTGAAGTATTTACTTTTTTCTTTTTATCCAGTTCCACTGCAGCCTACTGGATAAAGGAACGCCAACAACGAAAAAACTTCATCATTGCCGGCTTTAAATTGGCATTATTCAATGTGTTCCTCGCCCTTGCTTTCGGATTTTACTCCATTGCCCAACCTGACTTAATTATCCTGTCAAAAGACATGATCCTAGCATTTTGCGGCGGCCTTTTTTCTGCAACCTTTACCATTGGCTTCACACCGTTGATAGAGATCCTTTTCAACTACACAACAGATTCAAAATACCTTGAATTTTCAAATCTTGAACAACCGTTGATCAAAAAACTGATGATTGAAGCGCCCGGAACGTACAATCACAGTGTCATAGTCGCAACGCTTGCGGAAGCTGCGGCCTCTGCCATTGACGCCAGCAGCTTGAAGGCAAAGGTTATGGGATATTACCATGACATAGGCAAACTGGGCAAAACATTATATTTTATCGAAAACCAGGCAGACGGTAAAAACAGGCATGATAAATTATCTCCATCCATGTCTGCACTTATATTGATCGGTCACGTCAAAAAAGGGGTTGAACTGGCCAAAAAACACAAATTAGGGGAAGAGATCATTGAAGGTATTATCCAGCATCACGGCACCTCTTTGATTAAATACTTTTATCACAAAAGTATTCAAAGAGGTAATGACATGGTAAAAGAAGAAGATTTCAGATACCCCGGCCCCAAGCCCCAGACCAGAGAAACCGGCATTGTCATGCTGGCTGATGTAGTTGAAGCGGCTGTTCGTGCTCTAGATCGTCCCACCCCGGCAAGAATCCAGGGAAGGGTCAAAGAGTTGATTAACGATATTTTTGCCGATGGCCAAATGGAAGAATGCGAACTGACATTGAAAGATCTTCACCAGATTGCCAAAAGCTTCAATAATATCCTAACCAGTATTTATCATAGCCGGATAGAATACCCGGATAAAGCCCAGGACAAGAAAAAAGACAAAAAAAAAGAGAAAAATGGAACAGCTAAGGATACTAATAGACAACAAGCAAAAAAAGAAAATACCAACGGACATAATCTTCCAAAAGACAAAACAGATCTTAAACGACTTGGCCTGTAATAGTCATGAACTGTCTATTGTCATCACGAATGATGATGAAGTTCATCAACTCAATAAAACGTATAGAGGGATAGACAAACCCACCAATGTGTTGTCATTTCCCATGCAGGAAGGCCAGTTTAGTGAGATTAATCCGGGGCTTTTAGGGGATGTGGTCATTTCCATTGACACTGCACAAAAAGAAGCAGACACAGCCGATATAAGCCTCTCCCAGAGAATGTCACAATTATTGATCCACGGCATTCTTCATCTGGTGGGCTATGACCATGAAACAGGACAAAATGAGGCCAAGGCAATGGAAACAAAGAGTCTTGAACTCTTAAGGCAAATTGAAAGCAATAAAAACTTGAATGCATTCTAATTTTTTGACGAAAGGAATACTAAAAAATGGCTGAGCTTGCCGTAAACGTAGATCACGTAGCTACATTGAGAAATGCCAGGGGGATCACTTACCCGGAACCTGTTGCAGCAGCCATCGCAGCGGAAACTGCCGGTGCTGACGGGATCGTGGTTCATCTTAGAGAAGATCGCCGGCATATAAAAGAAAGAGATGTCCGGCTGTTAAGAGAAATCGTCCAGACCAAACTGATACTGGAGATGGCCGCCACCAGTGGAATGTTAGGGATCGCACTGGATATTAAGCCGGATTGTGTCACGCTTGTACCTGAAAAAAGAGAGGAACTCACCACAGAAGGGGGCTTAGATTTAATTACCCATGAAAGCCATATCCGGCAAGCTGTTTACACATTGAAAAATGCCGGTATTGATGTCTGTATTTTCATTGATCCGGATCTTGACCAGATAAAGGTTGCCCATAAAATTGATGCAGATATGATTGAAATTCATACGGGCACCTTCTGCGATGCAACAACTCCTTCACAAAAGCAAAATGAATTTTCACGAATCGTCGATGCTGCAAAAATCGGCTCAAAATTGAAACTTGAAGTAAATGCCGGCCACGGTATCTGTTACAATACAATCAAAGCATTTAAAGGGCTTGCTGAAATCAACGAATTCAGCATTGGTCACAGCATCATTGCCAGGGCTGTTTTAACGGGTATGGATCAAGCAGTAAGGGACATGAAACAACTAATTTTAGCCCTTTGATCTGGGGAAAAAGCATGGTATAGTAAAAATATTGTTCAAGAATTAACCTAAACAATTATCAAAAGACTCATATGTCACCTCAAAAAACAATACTGATTATTGATGACGAAATTTCCATTCTGAAAAGTCTAAGCTCCTTTTTTAAGGATGAAGGATATTTGGTTCTTTCAGCTGAAGATGGAGACAAAGGGCTCAAACTTTTTTCAAAGAACGCCATTGATATTGTTTTAACTGACCTTAGAATGCCGAAAATGGATGGCCTGGACGTCATGGAGGCCATCCTGAAACACAGTCCGGAAACACCAATGATCGTTGTATCCGGTGCCGGAAAAAAAGAAGACATTATCAAGGCTCTTCGTATGGGGGCAAAAGACTATATAACAAAACCGATTGAGGATCTTGACAGGATCAGCCATACC